>CAJATL010000163.1 GCA_903944895.1 uncultured Bacteroidota bacterium | reverse complement strand
TATTTAAACCAGGAAAGGAGGTAAACTTTTTACTAATAATGATTTTACAAACTGCAATCTCGCGGATAGCAATAGCTATGAATAGTTTGCAGCACTTCGGTTATTCGTAAAGTAAAATTTGATTGTTGCGGAATCGCTGCTAAACCTTGCTTTTGTTGCCCAGAATACTTCTTCGGTTTCGATTTCGCTTACCAATGTGGCCGGTTTGAAAGTTTACAACGAAACATTCAGCAACCACAGCGAAACCTATAATCAGACCATTGATGTTTCCAGTTTCCCGAAAGGCATGTATTTTATCGACATTCGTTCAGAAAACGGAAACGTTATTCGAAAAATCGTGATCGAATAATTTCGGTCGTTAAAAATAATCAGGGGAGAGTTGCACCTTTTGGTGTCGCTCTCCTTTTTTTTTGGATGCTTTATCTTTAACTGAATTAACCTGTAACACCCTTGTTATCTGTGTTTGGCAAAAGTTTGTGAATAAACCAGGTTAAACATTTGTCAAAATCAAATCGCCAATATCTTTCATCCTAAACCCCTACATTTGCCCCAAATTAAAAACTCTCAAAATGTCATACGACCAAAAAAAACAACTGCAACAACAACTCCGGAATATTACCAACACGCCTGCAATTCACAAAAAACAAACTATGAAAAACATCGTACTGATATTATTGATGGCTTTTGCTGTTCAAACCGTTACCTTTGGACAACAAAGCGTAAAAACTTCAGATGGGAAAGAAGTTTTATTGTATGAAGATGGAACGTGGAAATATGCAGGCGGGGTTCCAAATAAAAAGATTAATGCAGGCAAAATTAAGAATCTGGAAATCCCCAACATAAAAGCTGATGAAAATATCATTTCACATACCGGGTATTCGCTTTCATACAACGAAACACACGAACAGGCTAACTGGGTTGCCTATGAGCTGACCAAAGAAGAAACGAAAAAATTATTTGATCGTACCGATAAATTTATGATTGATCCTTTGGTAAAGTCTGGTTCTGCAAACGACAATGATTATTCAAAGTCGGGTTATGACAGGGGCCATTTAGCTCCCGCTGCTGATATGGGTTGGTCATCAGCAACAATGGCTGAATCGTTTTATTACAGCAATATGTCACCCCAGGACCCGGGTTTTAACAGAGGGATCTGGAAAAAATTAGAAGAATTGGTAAGATCATGGGCTATCGAAAACGATAATATTTACATAGTCACCAGCCCTGTTTTAACAAATGGGCTTGCTACAATCGGAACCAACCAAGTATCCGTTCCGGAATATTATTACAAAGTAATTCTCGATTATTCTGAACCAGATATTAAAGGAATTGGTTTTATCCTTAAAAACACAGGTTCCCAGTCTCCTTTACAGAGTTTTGCGGTATCCATTGATAGTGTTGAAAGATACACTGGCATTGATTTTTTCCCATTATTGCCAAATGATCAGGAAAAAACGATTAAAAACACTTTATGTCTGAAATGCTGGGACTGGAATGGCATGAAACCAGGGATTGACAATAATAATGATAATTAATCGGCTACTTCTATTCAAAATAAAAGAGCCAGCAGGTTAGAGGAAAGATGTAAAAACAATCTAAAAAACTAAAATTCAAGGATTTTTAAACAATGTCCTTACTATTTGGTTATTAGTTTTAAGTATTCTAAAATGCATTTCCAAAATCGTTTGCATGTCGCAAAAAATCGACTTTACAGTTTCTCCAATACCACAATTAGTAAGGAAATTGGCCATTCCAACCAGTGTGGGCTTCTTCTTTAACACCATGTTTAATGTGGTTGACACCTATTACGCCGGTTTAATTTCGACTTCGGCGTTAGCCGGATTGTCGCTGTCGTTCCCGGTTTTCTTTATCATTCTGTCGCTGGGAATGGGCATCGGGACCGGAACAACGGCCCTAATAGCAAATGTTCTGGGACACGGAGATGAGCAAAAAGCTAAAAATTATGCCCGGCAGGCTGTATTATTTGGATTTCTGATTTCAATGATATTATCAGTGGTGGGCTACCTGAGTGCTCCTCATCTGTTTCGCCTGATGAATGCCGAAGGGGAAGTGCTTCAGCTTTCGCTCGATTACATGAATGTTGTTTTGGCCTGTACCTTATTTTTCCTGCTTAATGGCATTTTAAACGGCATACTTTCGGCGCGTGGCGACACCCGCTCTTTCCGGAATTTCCTGATTGCCGGCTCCATTCTCAATATTGGCCTTGATCCGGTTTTTATGTTTGGCTGGTTTGGCCTTCCGGAGATGGGTGTTGCCGGCATCGCCCTGGCTACGGTGATCATTCAGTTTTTCGGCACCGTTTATATGTTTTACCGCGTTGGCCGCAATGGTTTTTTCTCACCCATTGATATGAAATTCTTTAAACCTCAAAAACAATATTTCATCGAAATTGCCCAACAGGGTTTTCCTGCCAGCCTGAGCACCATGACCGTAGCCGTCGGGATTTTTATTATCACCTATTTCATTAGTTTTTACGGACAATTTGGTGTTGCCGCTTATGGAATAGCCACCCGCATCGAGCAGATTGCCCTGCTGCCCACCATCGGACTTAACGTGGCAGCAATTACCATCGCCGGGCAAAATTTTGGAGCCGGTTTTTATGACAGGATAAAAGAAACGCACCGAAAAAACCTGAAATATGGCGCCATCGTGGCCACCACCGGGATGGTTTGGGTATTTTTGTTTGCCCACCAGTTAATGGGGCTTTTTACCGATTCCACCGAAGTCGTCGAAATCGGCGCAACCTATCTGAGAATTGCCACCATCATTTTTTATTCGTACGTGATTATGAATATTTCCATTTCGGTACTTCAGGGAATCAAGAAACCGATGTTTGCTATCTGGATTGGATTGTACCGTCAGATTATAATGCCTCTGGCGTTATTCCCGCTCTTTGCCGGGATTTTTGATTTACAACTGATGGGAATCTGGTGGGTTATTGCGTGCATTAACTGGTCGGCTGCAATCATTTCGCTGCTTTATATCTGGAACATTTTTAAAAAAATGAAGCCTGATTTGCCGGGTTAACAACAAAATCAGGCTCCCAATTTCCCAAAAAAATTCTTTTGTGTCTTATTTTCGAAATTGATGTTTTTTTTGCAGAAATATCAAAAGTCAAGTCTCAAATGACAAATAAAATCAAGGAATTATTTGAGTTTTGTTTTTTGTTTTTTGTTTTTTCCGGCTTATCCAGGTTAGGATATGATCCTTGGTTTTTTGATATAAATCAACTTTTCGAGAACTTCATCGGCATGCTCAAACTTGTTGGTGAACATCATGGCGGCGATAATGTAAGGTTTAAAACCAGCCTCTTTGTAAGTTTTGATACGATATTTTTCGAAAACTTCTTTCTGCACTTCGCCTGCTTCACACGAAACACCCGAAATATCTGCCGGAAGGCAATGCATGTAAAGCGCTGAAGCATTTTTGGTTAAGGCCATTTTATCTTCGGTACATTCCCAGTCTTTAAATTTTGCATTATTGGCAAGACATGCTTTTTCGAGATCTTTCAAACCCTGCTGGTCGCGATTCCTGAGCAGTGGCGTGCGCTGCATCATGACATTGAAGGGTGCCCAGCTTTTAGGATAAACAATATCGGCATCGGTAAATGCCGAATCCATCGAGTTGGAAACTTTGAATGAACCACCACTTTTTGAAGCATTTTCGGCAGCGAGGGCAACAATTTCGGGAAGCAATTCGTAACCTTCAGGATGAGCCAGCTCAACGTTCATCCCAAACCTGGTCATCAGGCCGATGATGCCTTGTGGCACCGAAAGTGGCTTACCGTAACTCGGTGAATATGCCCAGGTCATGGCAATTTTCTTACCTTTCAGATTTTCAAGAGAGCCAAACTCATTTTGGAGATGCATCAGGTCAGCAAGGCTCTGGGTTGGATGATCGATGTCGCACTGCAGATTAATGATTCCAGGCCGCTGGGGCAAAACGCCATGTTTAACACCATCATCGAGGGCTTCTCCAACTTCCCGCATATAGCGGTTGCCTTCGCCAAGGTACATATCGTCGCGGATGCCGATCATTTCGGTTAAAAACGAAATCATGTTGGCTGTTTCGCGAACCGTTTCACCATGCGAAATCTGCGATTTTCCTTCGTCCAGATCCTGAACTTCAAGCCCCAGTAAATTACAGGCCGAGGCATACGAAAACCTTGTCCGGGTTGAGTTATCCCTGAAAAGAGAAACCGCCAGACCAGAGTCGAAAACTTTGGACGAAATATTTTTCTCGCGTAAAAGTTTAAGCCCTTCGGCAACCAATAAAATGGTTTCGAGTTCTTCCAGGGTTTTATCCCAGGTCAACAGGAAATCTTTTTTGTAGAGAGCAGCATCCCGCTTTTCGATTTCAAACAATATTTTTTCCAATGACATTTTCATGCTTCAAATTTTTTTTAAATTACTTAAACATTGCCGGCCGGTTTGTTTTACGGCTCATTACAAAAGGTTTTGTTATTAATATTTCGAGATTATCGTTTTTGATCATTTTATGTTCTTCGTTCAAAAAATAATTGGCGGCCTCACGGTCAACGAACCTGTTTAAAAGGATAAAATTAAACTCCTTTTCGCCAATGGTGCAGTCGGAGCATCCGTAAAACCAATCCTGATTCGATACATGATAATGGGCTTTAAGGTTATCCTTAACCGCATAAATTTTAACTCCGGACTTCGAAAACATGGTGATATGTTTGGCATCCCAATAATTGGCCAGGCCAAATTTTAGCCCTTCCTCAACAGTAACTTTATCAACTCTTTCGACCAAAGCCGGATAATAATTGGTCATTTTGCTGATTTGCTGGCCCAGGTTTGTTTTTGTGGTTAGAAAAATTCCAAATCCCAGTAAGCCAACAAACAGAATTATTCCGCTTAGCTGAACAATCTGCGTGTTGATTTTTTCCCGAAAAAACCAAAGAATTGCCGGAATGTTGAAAATTGCAAGATAAAATGCAAAAACGATATACCTGATCGTATCAAAATTGGTGTAACTCCCGTTGAGTAAGGGCGCCACGATAACTGCCGGAATGAAAAAAACAGAGAAAAGCATATAAATCAGGATTTTATCAGGTTGGGCAGAAAAAATAACTGACCTGTAATTCCTGATGACGATTATTGCTGCAAAAACAAAGCTTACAAACGTTAGTATCAAAATCAATGCAACCAGATTTGTGTTCGAAAAATAGACTACAAACTGTTGCATCATCATCTGCAGAGAGTCGAAAAAATAAGAAATTTCGGTAATCCGGTGAGGCAAACTGAGGTGAATATCAAAAAATCCTTTCAGGTTATTGAATAAGATAAAACCAACCAGCGCAACACCAACCTGTGAGATGGCCAAAACCAACGATTGACGGTTTTTGTAGGTCAAGGCAAAGGTTAGAAAGGCCGGCCCGGTAAAAAGCACCAGGAATAAACGGTCCGACAAAAAGGCAATAATCTGGACAATGATCAGTAAAATCAAAACCGGATAACTTTTTGTTTCGATAAACCAAAAGGCAAGGTTTAACGATGCCAGCGCCATGATAAAAGTGCCGAAATGAAAGGTATTGCTGACAAACAGGAAGGATAAATAATAATCGTTTGCCGTAAAAAATGGCAACATAAAAATGACCGTAAGCTGGGAAACCAGGATATGGTACGAAATCTCATGCTTCCCAAAAAACCGACGGAACAAGTTGTACAACAACATCAACAAAATAACCTGCTGCACAAGGCTAAATATGATTGTTGTAAGCCTAAAATTCCCTGTAAGGTAATTTAGCGGGAAATAAAGCAACATGTCGGGAACAAAGTTTGGTGAAGAATTAAAAACCCAGGAACCAACTTTGCCGCTGTCGATAAAGAAATCCTGGTATAACGACGGTAGGTACAGCGAATCGGTATTAAAAAGGTTGTCGAGCCAAAAATCGTTCAATGAACCGTAAAACAGCACGATAAAAAAAAGACTCAGGCCTCCCGAAAGAAACAACAAAATCCAGTTTATTTTTAACTTGCTGATGGTCATAAAAATCAGACAGTCTTGCTGAGTTCCAAAGCATAAGCGGCATAAAATGCCGAAGCAACCACGAGATCAGTAACCGGGACTTTTTCGTTGGGTGCGTGCGCCAAAACTTCATTTCCAGGGCCAAAACCTATCATAGGGATTCCATAAATTCCATTTATCGTAACCCCATTTGTCGAAAAAGTCCATTTATCAACAAATGGTGCTTTATCAAAAACGTTGGTAAAAGCCTTCACCCCTGTTTGCACAACCTGGCTATCTTCGTCCATTTTCCAGGTAGGATAATATTTCTCCATCCCATATTCGAGGCCGGTCCAGGCAGTTTCTTTATAATCCAGGACGATAACTTTAGCTTTGAATGGAGCCACAATTTTTTCGATTTCGGCAACTGCCGATTCCTTGGTTTCGCCCCAGGTGAGCCGGCGGTCGAGATGAATTTTTGCATAATCAGCAACGGCGCAAAGCGATGGTGAGCCGGAAACAAATTCCGTAACCGTGACGCTTCCTCTTCCTAAAAATTCGTCGTATTTAAGATTTTCGTTTAATTTTTCGACTTCAAGGCAAGTTTGTGAAGCCATGTAAATAGCGTTTTTTCCGCGTTCGGGCGCTGAACCATGAGATGAAATCCCGGTAAATTCGACTTCAATTTCCATCCTGCCACGGTGCCCACGATAAATATTCAGGTTGGTAGGCTCGGTGCTTATTGCAAAATCCGGCCTGACTCCTCCTTTTTCGACGATGTACTTCCAGCATAATCCATCGCAATCTTCTTCCATAACGCTGGCTACAAAATAGATGGTGAGATTATCGGTCATAGCCAGTTCTTTCAAAATACGTCCGGCAGTAATAAATGCGGCAACGCCACCTTTTTGGTCAACAGTACCGCGTCCCATCACAAAACCATCCACAACTTCACCCGAAAACGGATCGGAATCCCAGTTGGCAAGGTTTCCAGTATCAACGGTATCGATGTGACCATCAATAGCGAGGATCGTTTTCCCGCTGCCAATCCTGCCGATAACATTTCCCAAACCATCATATCCTACTTCGTCAAAACCGGCATCGTTCATTTGACGCATCACTTCATGCTGAACATCCTTTTCATTGCTGCTGGTCGATTTTATCTTAACCAACCTACCCAAATTTTCGGCAGTATAATCGGCGTATTTCTCTGCCAGTGTCCTGATTAAATTGAATTGATCCATGTTTTAAACATTTTTTTTGAAGGCGTCAAAAATACGAAATTTAGACCCCAAAAGGCTCGAAAAGACTAATTTTGTTGAAAAAATTCAGCAGATGCTTTTTGAAGACACCTACAAAACTATCGAAGTAAAATCGGAGGGGCTTTTTAAGGATAAAGGAAGCAAATTTATTGCCTGGGCTATTCCGTGCAACAGCGAGGAAATGGTAAAAACCGAACTCGAACTTTTGCGTAAAACATATTACGATGCCCGCCACCATTGTTACGCCTACATTCTGGGTTTTGATAAATCGGCCTGGCGTGCCAACGACGACGGCGAACCTTCAGGCACAGCCGGCAAGCCCATTCACGGCCAGCTTCTTTCCTACGACCTTACCAACACGCTGATTGTGGTGATCCGCTATTTTGGTGGGATAAAACTCGGGGTACGCGGGCTGATAAATGCCTACAAATTTGCAGCGCAGGATGCTATCGCAAACAACAGCATCGTCACTAAAATTATTAATGAAGTTTATGTGGTAAAATTCGATTACACCGACATGAACGATGTGATGCGCATTATGAAAGAAGAAAACCTTGAACAGATTGACCAGGATTTCCAACTCAGGTGCATGTTACAATTTGCGGTACGAAAACAAAATGCCGACCAGGTTATAAAACGCTTCAAAGATCTGCGGAAGGTGGAAATTTCGTACCTGAAAACCTTTTAAAATTACTGGGTGCGCCTTTTTTGAAGCATGATCATTTTTTCGTTAAACAACTGGGATTCCATAAATGGGTTTATTTCCTGTGTTTTACGATAGGCAATTTCGGCATTGGTGTAGTCCTTTAATTCGAGATAGGCATCTCCCAAAACAAAATACTGCCCGATGTCCCAGGGATTGCGCGTAAGGCAATTATCGTTGATCTCAGCAATGACCTGTTTATAGTTTTTGAGTTCATACAGGGCTTTTGCCTTCCAGGAATGAAAATACCAGATATCGTTTGCCAGGATAGCCTGATCGATGCTTTTCAGGAGGTTGTCGTACAAACCCTGATTAAAAGCGCTGTTAATGCTGTAAACACGCGGTGCGATGTATTGTGGATAAAGTTTTAATGCGATCTCGAAAAGCGTTTCGGCTGAAAATGTTTCCTGGTTTTCGAATTTTATCACACCTGCATAAAACCATGGTGGCGCCACATTGTTGGCCTGCCTGGTTATGACGTCGAAAATGCTGGTCGCCTGCAACCATTCTTTGGTTTCGATCAGCCGGATTCCTTCATTTATCCTGGAAACCGTTTGCGGATCAATGTTCTCGGTGGTGAGTTTATAGCCAAGTATCCACATTTCCATATTTTTGATTAAAACGATGTCGGTACAACGCTCGATCGCATTTTTTAGATAATCTTTAAACAGCATCTCCTTTTGCTCAAGATTGTTGAAGGCAAGGAAAATTTCGTAATAAGGTTGCCTTTGGTCAGCAACCTGTCGCTGGAGATTGTTCATGGCCGAATCGCCTAAAATTTTCCCGGTATTCTTGATATTCTGGTTGATCACCCCCACAAGCAATTCAAACTCGTTGTACCACCCGGTTTCATTAAGTTCTTCCTTCTTCACAGGTAACTTATTAAGCACCGAAATATCAAGCTGATTAACCCCTTTGAGGAGCCTCAAAGTATCGAGATGGGTTACCATCTGAGCTAAAACATCAACAAAAAGACTGAATTGGTAGACATTGTATGTTTTTGTTTCGAGAAACTGCATCTTACTTTTGTTGTAGGTCTCGTAATTCTTAACCATCTCAGCACTGAGGTCATCGAACAATCTATCAAATTTTTGCTGGTAAACCCTGCTGTTTCTGAAATCGAGTTTCATATAGGGTGCAAATACATCCTGGGTTTCGTGAAGCTTCTTGATGATCGAATCGCACGATTTTAATGTTTTGAGTGAAAAGTTCTTGTTAAACTGGCCGCTCAGGCGTGAAAACGTTTTTGTAAGGCTGTCGGCCTGCTGTTCGATGCAGGTTTCGATGAGGGTTTCGGATGCGTGCTGATAAAAATCGTAGTGCATAATTTCTTCATTAATTTGGGTATCATCCACAATCTCCATTAAAATGGTAAAAGCGTCGATGTACTCTTTTTCATCGGACAGGTTTATCCCACTCACATATTTCTCGTTGTATTTGTTGTAGTATTTATAATATTCATCACTAAGGTTGCTGATAATTGCTGTATCAACAGGCGATACAAAACTGAACGGCACAAATAATTTCACCTGTCTTTTCGCAAACGACATAATTACTTTCTCAATCTTGCCTTCAGCACTTAAAACCGGCCTCAAAGCAGCCTGAGGCTGAATATCCGAAAATCCCTGTTTCAGTTTGATCAGCCCAAGATCCTCAGAAATTTCGCTTTCTTTAAAATAATTCTTACCGTCGGGAGTGGCAGGAACTATCGTAAAGAAGATGTTTTCATAATCGAAAAACTCCTCGGGAGTAATTTCTTCGCCCCCGTTTTGGTTGGAAAAGTAAATTTTGGCAGTCATAAAAGCCCTGCCCTTTGCTTTATAGTTCAGTTCGGCACTCTGCGCAAATACCGCTGAAGTAAAGAGAACAGCAAGAACCACTGATAAGATTTTGTTAGACATTGGGTAATTTTTCATTAAAAAGTACATTGATTACGTGATTTCATTTCAGACTACAATTTTATAAATTTTTCTCCTTAGTTTCGATTAAAATCTTGCTTTCTGGCAAATTAATTAAAAATGCATGGTTATAAATCCTTCATTTTATTGAAATCGTAATGGCAAAAGATTGGAATCCCCCAATGCTAAATTTCTTCAAATAAATTACAAATGAATAATTTTGATAATTTAGCCACTGCTAAACCCAACAAAAATGGTAACAATCAACGGCAGCCAAACTGCAACATTAAAAGCAACTGCAAAAGAGATCAGACGGCAAATTGTAGTCAGCCTTGCCGCTGCCGGATCAGGCCATCTTGGTGGCTCACTTGGCCTGGCTGATGTTTTTACGGTCTTATATTTTAACCAGCTTTATCACGATCCCGAAACTCCATTATGGCCTTCGCGCGACCGGCTTATCTTGTCCATCGGGCATGTTGCACCGGTTTTTTACGCTACACTGGCTGAGGCCGGCTATTTCCCGAAAGAAGAGTTGACAACTTTGCGCAAATTAGGTTCAAGGTTGCAGGGACACCCCGGCCGCGACCACGGCCTGCCCGGGATCGAACTATCGGCAGGCTCCCTCGGACAAGGGCTTTCGGTGGCCGTTGGGATGGCTTTGGCCGCGAAAATGGACAAACAGGAATGGAAAGTATACAGTATTCATGGTGATGGTGAGTTGCAGGAAGGTTCCATCTGGGAAGCCGCCATGAGTGCATCACACCACAAAATCGACAACCTTGTGGCAATTATTGACCGGAATCATGTTCAGATTGACGGCCAGGTAAGTGATGTTATGGAAATTGAGCCTTTGGCCGAAAAATGGAACGCCTTTGGCTGGCAGGTTTTTGAATGCAACGGCAACGACATCGATCAATTGATCGAAGCTTTTGAAGAGGCCGGTAAAATCGTCGATAAACCATCGGTAATTATCGCAAATACGCTGATGGGAAAAGGGATAAAAAGCATTGAGAATGATTACCGCTGGCATGGAAAAGTTCCTTCACCCGACCAGGTTGAAGATTTTTTAAAGCAGATCGAAAAAGGAAGTTAATTGTCTTTTGTGATTTGTGATTTATGAAAGTCGCTGAGCGCATAGCGCAGAGCGCTCTGCCCTTCGTAACTTGTGATTTGCTTTTTGTGTTTTGTCCTTTGTGATTTGAGATTTGTAATTTATGAAGGTCGCTAAGCGCTTAGCGCAGAGCGCTCTGCCCTTCGTAACTTGTGATTTGTCTTTTGTGATTTGTGATTTGTTTTTTTTCGCTCTGCGCTAATGTTTAAAAAAATCGTAGAAAATGTTTATCAATAAAGGTGATAAAGCCACGAAAACCGGTTTTGGAGAAGGTGTTCTTGAAGCAGCCAGACTCAATAAAAACGTTGTTGGAATTGGCGCTGATATTACCGCTTCGGTTGGCATGAATTTGTTTGCTGAGGCTTTTCCCGAAAGATTTATTTCGCTGGGAATTGCCGAGCAAAATTGCGTTGGAGTGGCAACCGGACTTGCCCTTTCGGGGAAAATCCCTGTTTTTTCGACCTACGGCGCTTTTGCTGCTTTGCGAACCACCGACCAAATCAGGATTTCGGTTTGTTACAACAACGTTCATGTGATCATCGGAGGTGCTCATGCAGGCATTTCGGTCGGGCCGGATGGTGCAACGCACCAGGCACTCGAAGACATTGCTGTGATGCGGGTTTTACCCAACATGACCGTTATTTCGCCCTGTGATGCGACCCAGGCAAAAATTGCCACCCAAAAAGCCATTCACGAACTCAACGGCCCGGTTTATATCCGGTTTGGCAGGGAGCCTATCCCCGATTTTACTGATGCAAACCAGGATTTTGAATTTGGCAAAGGACAGCTTTTAAAAGATGGAACCGATCTTTCGATTATCGCAACAGGTCACATGGTTTGGGAGGCGCTGAAAGCCGCTAAAATATTGAACAAAAATGGTATTTTGGCTCGTGTGATAAATATTCATACCATCAAACCCATCGATGAGGAAATTATAAAAATAGCAGCCCGGGAAACCGGTTTAATCATCACCCTCGAAGAACACCAGGTTATGGCAGGTTTTGGAAGTGCCGTAGCCGAAGTTGTGGTAAAAAACTGCCCGGTTCCGATGGAAATGATCGGCATGAATGATTGTTTTGGTGAATCAGGAAAACCTGAAGAATTGATGCTGAAATATGGACTGGTGGCCGAAAATATCGCTGCAAAGGCGAAAATAGCTTTGGGAAGAAAATGATCGAAGTTTGCTGCGCCATCATTGTTGAGGATGAAAAAATCCTTGCCACCCGCCGTTCTCACGGGATGCACCTTGCCGGTTTCTGGGAATTTCCTGGCGGAAAGATTGAACCAGGCGAAACTGCCGAAGCATGCGTCTTCCGGGAAATACGTGAAGAATTGAATATCGAAATTATCATTGAAAAGCAGCTTCCTTCTGTGGAACATCATTATCCCGAAAAATCCATCCGGTTGATTCCATTTATCTGCAAAATAAGATCAGGAATAATTACCCTCACCGATCATTCGGAATTCAGATGGCTGGTCGGACACGAAGTTTCATCAATAAACTGGGCAGCGGCTGATTTGAAGGTTTTGGAGGAATTCTTCAGAGAATAAAACCTTTTACTCCACAAACAAAACCAGCCCTTTTAAATACTCGCCTTCGGGATGGTAAATATTGATGGGATGATCGGCGGGCTGCGTGAGCTGGTGCATAATCCGTGCATTTCGGCCGGTGTTGGCTGCTGCCGAAAAAATGGCTTTCCGGAAATCGTCTTTTGAAACTACCTGCGAACACGAAAACGTGAATAAAATTCCACCGGGATTAAGTTTGTGAATGGCTGCCTCGTTGATGCGGCGGTAAGCCTTCAAAGCATTGTCGAGGGATTGCTGGTGCTTGGCAAAAGCCGGCGGATCGAGCACGATAACATCGTATTTTGTTTCGGTTTCTTTAAAAAAAGCAAAGGCATCATCAGAAAAATAGCGGTTGGCGGGGCTTTCGGGAAAATTAAGATTCATGTTCTTTTCGGCGAGCTTAATGGCTTTTTCCGAAACATCAACCGTATCGGTGAGGGTGGCTCCTCCCCTAGTTGCATACACCGAAAAACCGCCGGTGTAACCAAAAATATTGGCTACGGTTTTACCGTGGCAATAGTTTTGAAGCAATCGCCGGTTTTCGCGCTGATCAACAAAGAAACCGGTTTTCTGGCCATCTCTGAAATCAATCTCAAACTTGTTGCCATATTCCAGAACCTGCGCAAAACCGATGCTTCCATCCAGAAAATTGTCGTTGCCCTCGCCTTTTTCGGCCATGTTGAGTGTGGAATCGCTTTTATCGTAAATGGCTACAATCTTATCGCCCAACAAGGTTTTAAACGCTTTCGCGAAAAGCTGCCTCATCTTAAACATCCCAACCGAATGGGCCTGAATGACGATGACTCCATTATAAAAATCGGCGATAAGTCCGGGCATTCCGTCGCCTTCGCCGTGAATCAGACGGAAAACATTGGTTTCGGCATTATCGAAAAAGCCAAGTTTTTTGCGGTATCCGATGGCTTTCCCAAATTTCTGAATCCAAAAATCCTCGCCGGCATCGGTTTGCTCAAACGAAAAAATTCTGACCATAATTGAGCCATTCTGAAAATGTCCGGTGGCGAGAAATTCCAGGTTATTGGTGTAAACTTCAACAATATCGCCATCTTCGGGCTTGCCTTCAATTTTTTTGATGGCACCCGAAAACACCCACAGGTGAAAACGGTTGAGTGACCTTTCGCGGCCGGATTTGAGGATTATTTTTGGAAAATTTGTCATGATTTTCAATTTAAATTACGCGCCATAAATCAGGAAAACAAGGTAGGCAACATACATGAAAAGGAAAAGAATTCCTTCCCAACGCTCTAATTTCCTGCCCTTCCCGGTAAAAATAAAGAAGAAAAGCAACAGGCTTGCCAGAATATTTACGAAAATATCAATCTGGCTGTTTGGACCGATCACCGAAGGGGCAATAACCGAAGAAACTCCAAATATGAAAAAGATATTAAAGATATTTGAACCTACCACATTGCCGATTGCAATATCCGTGTTTCCTTTTCGTACTGCCACTACCGAGGTTGCAAGCTCCGGTAGTGATGTCCCGACGGCAACAATGGTGAGCGCAATAATTCGCTCCGAAATTCCCATTAATTGTGCAATTTCGACGGCGCTTGTAACAATCATACGGCCTCCGATAACCAACCCTGTAAGTCCGAAAACAATAAATAGCAGCGATTTTAGCATGGGCAGCTCTTTGGTTTCGATGTCATCAGAGGCGCGGCCTGATTTTGCAACCTGGAGATTATACACCAGGAAAATCACAAAAAAGAATAACAGCATCACACCTTCGGATCTGGTTGTAATATTGGTCGCATTTTTATCGAGAAACACGTCATTGGCAATTACCAAAACCACAATGGCAGCAAGGAAAGCCAGCGGAATTTCGATCCAGGTGGTATTTCTTTTTACAGCGAGCGGAGCCATAACAGCACAGATTCCAAGTATTCCGAGCGCATTAAAAATATTGCTTCCCAAAACATTGCCGAGCATCAGTTCGGTATTTCCGCTGACAGCGGCAAAAACATTCACCACCAATTCGGGTGCGGAAGTTCCAAAAGCGACAATAGTCAGCCCAATGACAATATTCGGAATGTTGTATTTTCGGGCAAGTGCCGATGCGCCATCAACCAATTTATCTGCTCCAAAAATGAGCAGAACAAATCCAACAATTAACAATAAAGCGTTTAGCATGAAATATATTTTTATTAAATTTCTATTTAAAACTGCCAGTTAAACCAAATTTAGCCGTTTTTGTTTAAGTCGCGAAGTTTCTTAACTTCCCTGTCGAAGTCAGATTCCATTATCCGATCCTGTGCAATCCGGAATTTTTCGAACTCTTCTTCAGCCAGTGCTTTGGCAATTTCGTGACTAATGTTTCCTTTGTTTTTAAGAATTGCTTCTTCGTTAAACTGCAAAAAAGCATCAAGTTTCTGAATCCAATCTTTCATGGTCATCATCACCATCTTTCGCGCCTGGTTTTCGGCATAATCCAGGTACATCGATACGATCCGGTTTAAGCCATCCAATTCTTTTTCGTTTAGATAATTCTTTGCAATGACAACATCCGGCTTTCGGATTTTGCCGCCCGGAGCATTTTTCCAGGTAGTCAGTCCCATGTTTGGTTTGTTGCTGTCGGCACGTTGGGCAATTAATTCGGCTGCTGTTTGCCCGGTTATGGCCCAATGCAATTTATTTTGAACCGTTGCAAAAAATTCTTTGGTAATCGCATCGTTTGCGTCATAATCGGAACTGCACTGTGCGTAAATGTCGGTTATTTTTTGATAAAAACGCCTCTCGCTGCTGCGAATATCGCGGATGCGGGCAAGTTGTTCTTCAAAATAATCTTTACCAAAAATATGTTGAGGATTTTTCAGGCGTTCGTCATCCATCGCAAAACCCTTGATCAGATATTCTTTTAAAACACCATTTGCCCAAATCCTGAACTGTGTGGCTTGCTTGCTGTTTACCCGATAACCCACCGAAAGAATGGCGTCGAGGTTGTAAAATTCAATATTTCGGGAAACCTCCCGCTCACCTTCGATTTGAACTTGTGCAAATTTTGCACTTGTTGCCTCCTTTTTTAATTCACCTTCGTCGAAGATGTTTTTAAGATGCTTAGTAACAACACTTCTATCAACTCCAAATAACTGAGCAATCTTTGGTTGGGTTAGCCAAACTGTCTCATCTTTAACCAAAATCTCGATTTTTACCGATCCTGATTCCGATTTGTACATCAGGAAATCGCTAAAACGGTTCTCAGGAAATTCATCTTTATTTGCCATAAACTTTAGGATAAAATTTCGAAATACTCATCTAAGATTTGCCGGACTTCCGCCGGGGTATTGGTCTCCATCAAAGCAGCACGTAGTTTGACTGCTCCCTCAAAATTGCTGGTGTAAATTTTAAAAAATCGCTTAAGAACGGCGAAATTTTTACCGGCACCATAGGTTTTTGTGTAGAGATCGACATGTTTCCAAAGCAAATCGAGCCGCTGCCGGGTTGAAACTTCAGGCTGGGGCTGATTAAAAAACCAGGGATTATGAAAAATCCCCCGCCCTACCATCACGCCATCGGCGCCGGTTTCGTTGCATTTTTCGATGGCATCTTCCACGCTTGAAACATCTCCATTGCCCAAAAGCGGAATATCCTTTCCGGATTTATTCCGCAACTCGACAGCCTTTGAAATTTCACGCCAGTCGGCAGGGGCCTCCGATTGGTCATTTTGGGTGCGGGCATGGAGGATGATGGCTGCCGGGTCGGTTTCGAGGAGGTGGCCGATCCAGTTTTCGGTGTCATGTTTTTTGATGCCTGTCCGGGTTTTTACACTCACCGGCAGGCGTGAAGCCTCCTTGGTGGCCAGGATAATTTCCTTTGCAAGTTGCGGTTTCCCGATAATGGCCGAGCATGCGCCCTGTTTCACGATTTTCTTAACCGGGCACCCAAAATTGATGTCGATCCCATCAAAATCAAATTCATCGCAAATCATACGGGCGGCCTGGTGAAATTTTTCAGGATTGGCACCCCAGATTTGCGCAACAATTTTCATGTTTTTTTCTTTGAGAACCTGTCGCTCGGTCTCATTAACCTTTAAGCGACCCATAACTTTCGACTTTCCAACAGGGTGGCAAAGCCCGTCGGTAGAGGTAAATTCGGTAAAAATCACATGAAAAAACTGCGGGTTTGAAATCGACATGACCAATTCACGAAAGGCCGTATCGGTGACATCTTCCATGGGTGCAAGCGTAAAAGCCGGTTTGGGCAGGTCATTCCAAAAACTTTTCATAACTGGTTTACCGTGTAAATTTTTACGAACAAACAAAAATCAGTTCCGTATGTCCGATCCGGATTTTATCGCCATTGCTGAGGTAAACTTTATCGTACTTCGTGAGGCGGTTTCCGTTGTGAAACGTGCCGTTTGTACTCGGATCGCCGGTTTCGGCAAGTGAACCATCATCCGTTAAAACAAAATCGAAATGATAGCTGTTTTTAAGAACTTCGATCAAACAGTTTTTGCGCGAAATAAAAGGATCGTTTTCGACCGAAATATCTGCTTTTCGTCCGATAACATTTTTGCCTTCCTTTAATGCGTATTCTTTTTCGTTAGCCTCATCAACAAGCTTTGCATCCAGCGGCTTTTCCTTATCGAAGGCCTCATGCATGATGGTTTTATCTTCGGTGCGAACAGGCCTGGGAGGAACCGGATTTTGTGGCTGATTTGTTTTTGGCACATTAAAAACCAGGACCTGCTGGCAACCCGGACATTTTACCATCGCTTTTTCCTTGTCCTTTGGTAATTTATCCTCGGTAATTAAGATGTTTTTCTGACATTTAGGACAGGTGATACGCATTGCTGGCTAATTAATATTTTAAACCCACTCGTTATAGTCGGCAAAATTATCTTCTAAATTGGTGATGTCACCCGAAAAATTATCGAGTTCAGCCTCGGGCACATCTTCGGGCATATCGTTGGCAACTTCGCCGTCGTATTCAACCTGATCTGCACCCAAACCCTCAGCACCTTCTTCGATTTCAGCACCCTGGAATGCTTCCTCATTTAAAATCTGAACCTCGCTTTCATCAATCACCATATCCTGATTTTGATCAGCTCCAATAGCATCGGCAACAAGATCGCTGTTGACATCAACCAGCATAACATCGTCCTGCCCATCGGCATTTGTATCCACCGAAATCATCGAACCATCAGTTGACTCTTCCGGTGTTCCGAGTGTTGCCGGATCATGAATAATCTGAACTTCTTCGTCGGTAATCTGACCATCGAGATTTCCATCAACATACAATGCGTCGGCACTGCCATCCAGATTTGTATCAACAACATAAGTTTCAACAGCGCCATCAGCATCGCTGTCGAGTCCCAACACATGAACTTCTTCGGGAGTTTCATGTCCTTCAGGTGAAACCTGCGAATCATCTTCGACATTTGCTTCTACTTCGATATTTTGCTCAGAGTTTGCATCAACAGTGTCATATTCGATAATCGGATTACCGGAATCATCCACTTCTTCGGCATAAAAAGTACCGTAATGCTGGCCATGCCACGAAAACACACCTCCTGGCCCAAGTTCTTCTCTGGCCGAAGCAAAAGCCTCTGAGAAACTCATTTCATCACTTACTCCTGATGAATGTGGAGCCGCTGTTACGTCGAAAGGATGACCAACCGGCTCCGATTCAACCTGCTCAGGACCATCCGGAACCGCCATAACTTCGGCGCTTTCATAAAGGCCATCACCATTTTCATCGGTAAGCAAACTATCGGCAATCATATCGTTATTGGTATCAACCTGGATTGGATCGGTATTTCGTGTCGAGCTGCTCATTCCCAAGCTGCTACCTGCAAGCAGCGATCCGCCGGCCACAAATAAAGCAGCTTTTTTACTGATCGTCTTACCTGTCTTTGGATCTCTGATAACTTCATCCTGAATTTCGACATTTACGGGTTGTTCACTTTTCTTTTGAGCCATATTTTTTATCTTTTGAGATTTTATATTAATGTATTGATTTTTAAACCACTTTTAACGCTTGATTTATCCAAATATTTGGAGATAATCCGATCAGCCGAAAAATACTTTTCCGGCTTTAAAAATCCTTTTTCCAATTCGACTTACAATAAATACAAGTGCCTCGTTTATTGAGATTATCAAAAGGTTCATTTCCCAAAAACCGGAAACACACCGGGCAGATATACTCCATTTTGAATTTTTCGTCCAATTCGTACATTTTCGCCTGCACGGTTCCGGTCATGCCGGTAGCTACAATCCCGAGCGCAGTTCCAACATAAGGAATCATTGATAAACCTGCTCTTAGTCCGGTTGAGGTGAGGCTTGATCCCATCATCAGCATTTTTTTATCTGAGACATATTTCTCGTAAACTTTTTTCAGATTTAAAAAATCCGCTTTGATGGCTGTTTGCTTTGCAAGCCCGGCATAATCGATTTTTTCGGCATCGCTTTTCAGATCAAAAAGCGACAGCACAAGTTTAGCATCCATCACCATGTCGGCAAGTTTAAGCTCATCATCAGGTTTGATCTTGGTTTGCTTGATTCGTCTGCCGTTTACAAAAGTACCATTCGTGCTGCCGAGGTCTTCGACAATAAATTCTCCCTCGCCAACTTTCCTGATCTGGCAATGTTTGCTGCTGATTTTTGGATAGCTCACCACCAGCGTATTCTCTGACGAACGACCTAATTTAATGACTTCTCTGGACATATTTTTTTGAAATGCTGATTTTCATCATTAGCTTAAAACTGTTGTATTAATAATTTTTCCCTCAATTTACAGTGTCAACTTCAATAAGATATGCTGAAAAATTATCTCTTGAATTGGCTTCACAAATCTGATGGATTATTTCCATCTTTTCGTTCAACGTTTGCTCTGAGGATAAAACATCTGTTAATTCTGCATCCGAAAATGCCTCCAAAATACCATCCGAACAAAGGAAAAACAAATCACCACCTTTTATATCATTAATAAAGTGAATGTCGGGTTTTGATTTGTGAACCGAATAACCCTGAATTGCCCTGCTGATACGGTTTGATTTTGGCCTTAAAGCGGCTTCTTCGGCCGATATTAAACCCTGACGGACCAATTCATTAGTCATCGAGTGGTCGAACGTTTGCCAGATTATCCGGTTTTTGCGAAAATGGTAAAACCGGCTGTCGCCGCAATGAGCAACATTCAGACCCTGCTCATGAATTTGCATCAGCACCAGCGTTGTACCCATGCCCCGTGCTGCTGTTTCATGCAGGAGGTATTCATCAAACTGATTTTGGGTATAATCGAAAGCTTCCAAAATCCAGTCTTCGCCCGGCAGTATTTCATGTTTTGCAAAATATCCCGACAATGAATCGCATGCCAGCCTGCTCGCCACTTCACCTTTTGTTGCCCCACCTACCCCATCGCAAACAATGAAAAGTTTATCAACCTCAGTTCCTTTTCCAGGTTGCGGAAATATCGAATCCTCATTATTCTCCCTTTTACCTTTTTCGTTTAAAAATAAAGGTTTATTGATATGGATTTCCATAATCTTGGTTAATTGATAGTTCCGATGGGCATATCCCGTGAGGCGTTGCCTTCGATAATCGGTGTTTGCTGATTGGCGGTAAACTGCAAAACGTTGGCTTTTACATAAGGAAATAACTCTTCGAGGGTAACAATTTTATCTTTATTACGGTCGGCACTGCCCTTTAAACCTTTCAAAAGATAATAGGTAAAGGCGCCCTGGCGGATTTTTGGATGTTCGGCTGAGGTTTCGGTTGGGTCAGAAGACATCATGATAACGATGCTGGTTTCCTGCTGTGAAGAAGGTGTGTATGCAGTTTCCGGTTTGCCTTCATAAATGCTTCCAGAGTAACAGGCATCGGCAAAGCAGATTTTATATTTTGCAGGATGCTGCTTAAAAACTGCCTTTATTTCCTCGTGGGTAAGCAACGAACTGTATTGCTGCGAAACATCATCAGGGCAAAATGCGCCTTCGCTGCCATGACCCGAGAAATAGAAAATCAACATATCGTTTGGTCCGGCTTTGGAATAAACATCGTTCATTGTTTTGATGATGTTTTGCTTGGTTGCGGCTTCATCAACAAGGATGGCAATATTTTCGGTTGGAATTGCACCATCTTCACAACTCAACAAATAGGCATAATAACGGTAGGCGTCATCGTCAGAATAACGAAGATCAAGACCCTGCATCTGGTAATCGGCACAACCAACCACCACGGCGTATTTGTTAACATCCTGGCTGTGAACAGTATTCCAGGTAAGCGACATCAAAGTAATTGCTAAAAAAGCTCTAATTTTCATTCCTGTAATTTTTAAAAATGTTTATTAATCACCTTCCTTAAACCTGTACAAAAATATCCAATTTAAGTTTTCAGAAAAATCTTTTCTTACCGAAGCGCAGATATTGCCAAAAATCCTCAGAAGGCCATGATCAGCAGTAATTTTCTGAAGTA
>CAJATL010000162.1 GCA_903944895.1 uncultured Bacteroidota bacterium | reverse complement strand
GTTTAAAACCAAATTTTTTTTTCTCTGGTCGTCTTTGCTTCATTATCAAATATTGACCAGAGTGTTAATACTCGTGCAAATATACTGATAATGAATCATTTATACAACAATTATTTTCCTTTCTATTTTAGTAAAGTAGAAGTAACCAAAGTTACAATTTCAAAATTTATTTGATAACATTGTCCCCACGCTTGCAGGTAACATGGTAATATCTTCAATTAACGGAAATTTTACTTCAACATCTTTCATCCCATTGTATTCGATTTTTTCCTTGATCGTGCGTAGCCAGGCGATATGACTGTACAAGCCATCAACCGACAAACCGACTAATTTGCACCCTGCCTCATCGAATTTTTTCTCCATACTTGCAAATGTCATAAACTCAGAGGTACATACCGGAGTAAAATCAGCCGGATGGCTGAAAAGAATTACCCAGTCTCCTTTGTAGTCTTCAGGGAAATTAATTGTCCCTTGCGTGGTAATAGCCTTAAACGAAGGTGCATGCTCACCAATACGTGGCATAGTAATAATTTCTTGATTTTGTAAACTTTCCATAACTTTTAAATTTAGATTTTTTCCAGTGCTTGTTGTAAATCTTCTATAATGTCATTAAAATCTTCGATACCAACCGAGAGACGGATTAAGTCGTCGGTAATTCCTGCTTTGTTTTTGTCCTCCACTGACACTTTAGAATGAGTCATCGAAGCGGGGTGCTGAATAAGTGTTTCGACACCTCCCAGCGAAACTGCCAGAAGAGCCAGATGTACATTGTTCATCAAAGTTTTTGCTCCTTCAAATCCACTCTTTAAGCCAAAACTAATCATCGCGCCACTTCCCCTCATTTGCTGTTTGGCCAGTTGGAATTGCGGGTGTGATTTCAGTCCGGGGTATTTTATCCAGGCGATTTTTGGATGATTTTCGAGAAACCATGCAACTTTTTGAGCGTTTTCCTGTGCTCTGTCAATCCTGATCGAGAGCGTTTTAATTCCTCTCAAAACCAGATAAGCCTGATGAGGATCCATGTTACAGCCCATATTTATCATCATATTCCTGAGTTTAGCATAAATTGCATCTTCCTTTGCTATGATGATTCCTGCTACAACATCGGCATGTCCGTTGATGAATTTTGTCATCGAATGGAAAACGATATCAGCACCAAAATCTAATGGATTTTGCAGATAGGGACTGCAAAATGTATTATCAACCACCATCAAAATGCCATTTTTATGTGCAATTTCCGCACAAGCTGCAAGATTGGTAATATCCATGGTAGGATTGGCGGGTGTTTCGATATATAGCATTTTTGTGTTCGGACGAATCGCGTTTTTCACTGCTTCAATATCGGCAGTGTTGATATAAGTTGCCTGAAAACCAAAGCGTACAAATTGCTTTTCGACAACACTTCGCGAAGGGCCATAAATTGCATCGGTGCTTACAATGTGGTCGCCGCTACTTAATAGTCCAAGATAAATGGTTGTAGCGGCAGCCATACCCGAACTTACAGCAATTGCTCCAAAGCCGTTTTCAAGTAAAGCGATCTGGCCTTCCAAAGCAGAAATAGTTGGATTGCCAATGCGGGTGTATATGTATCCATCGCTTTCGCCCGAAAAGCATTTTGCACCATCTTCGGCACTATCGAACGAAAATGTTGAGGTTTGATAAATGGGAACTGTTGCTGAACCAAACTGGTCATCAATCTCTCCACCATGTATTAATTTTGTACTAAAACCTGTTTTTTGAATATTCATCGTATTTCGTTTAAATTAATTAATTCATCCAAACCGTAATTAGTACAGTTTTTACATTTGATATGATTTTCGATGCCTTCGATTAATTTGTAGCACTTTTTGCATTTGTACCATTCCTTTTCGAATTCAATGCTGCCGCCTTCGATTTCGATAGCAAGGCATTCGACAAATGCTTTTGCGATTTTTTTTAAGGCGTTGTTGTAAATTCGGGTAAAAGTTGGCCGCGAAACATTCATTTTTTCGGCAGCAACTTCCTGAGGGAAGTTTTGATAATTAACCAGATTGATACTCTCGTATTCGTCAAACTGCAACTTGATAGCCGATAGTGTACACAATGGCATCCCAAAAGGTTTAAACCCTGCCATTTGCGGAGGGCTGCAGATTTTGCGGCTTCTAAATGGTCTAGGCATTTCGGTGACGGCCAAACAAGTGCTTAAAATCAGGATAAATCAGGTAGCCAAAAAACACTGCGGATAATAACAAAATGGCTTTTCCTACCAGACAATATGGGCCACAAAAAAAACCATTTCCAAATCCTAAAAGGCAACCTGCACAGCCCAGTAAGGCCATAATAATATAGTCTGCGAATAAAATTACCGGAAATACCAACAGTAACTTAACTAATAATGATGCTTTCATAATATTAAAATTTTGACAAAGATAATGAACCTACGTTCATAATGCAAATTTATTTTTCAGCAGGATAATACAATAAAAGCCTTTATAAATCGGTGTTTTCGACGAATGCACCTTTTTACATTGGTGAAATATCGCTTTTGCGAATAGCTAATTGACCACAATTCATCAACCGAAAATTTAGAAGTTTTGATGCATAGAATTTAATTATGAAGCCTGTTGAAACTCATCATTTCACCTTCCGTAATTGTCATTTCACCCATCCCGCCATTCACTTCACAGGTTTTTGATTGATTTGAACCTGTTCCTGAACATACATTTGTCCGAACATTAAATCGAAACAAGAAGTAACATAAACAGAAATTTAATAACGAAAAGATATGAAAACGATAGCCATAAAACTTACAGCAGTCCTGATGATTTTAACGGTCAGCGTATTTGCAGCCGGAAATTTTGGAGGGACAAAACCGACTAACGACAAGAACAATACCCGCGCAGGTGTTTATCCGGTGGCAAAAGATATGGTCGAAATCCGGGTGGTAAAACCAGCCGAAGATGTGGTGAACCTGGAGGTTTACAACGAAGCAGGCAGTAAAGTTTACGAAACGACCATAAAAAATGGAATGAACATAAGGGTAAGTCATGATATCAAAGAATTTCCAGCTGGCCTTTACACCTACAAAATTTCCGAAGACGGAAAACTCATCCACAACAGCATGATTTTAAAAACCAGGGAAACCATCCTGAAATGCAGTCCGGAAACCGACCATGCCACGGCTTACATTTCGCAAAGCGGCAGTAATAAAGTCGAAGTAAACTTTATACAGGTTCGAGGCACCGAAACCCGCGTGGAGGCAAGAGATCAGGCTGGTAATGTAGTGCTGTCGCGTCTTTTGAACGATGAAAAAGCACACAGGTTCACCGAAAATATTTCGGCTTATCCAGCAGGCGAATTCATCTTTACCGTTTATGCCGGTGACGAAAGAATTGCCGAAAAAAGCATCGTTAAAAAGTAAAATTTTGGATAATAAAAAGACAGATGTTTTACCAAAATCAAAAAATCGGTCTTCATTTTCATTTTGAAGGCCTTTTTTATTCAACTTTGTTCGTTGAAACTTTGTAAAAAATGAGGGCAAAAGCCACATGTTTGAATACCTGCGCCATAACCGTTTGATTTTTGTGCTTTCGACAGCATTTATGGGATTGTTTTTCCAGTTTATGCTGGATGTGATCTTCAGTTTGATTTACCGTAACTCTTCGGTGTTAAGTACTTGGGAAGCCTACTCTTTGTCGGTGGTAATGTCGTTTATCATCATGTTTGGCCTGTTGCGCCTGGGTTCCTGGATCAACAGGAAATATTCGTGGGAAACCGCACCTGACAGCAGGTTTTACATCCAGATCATTTTGGTTGTCGCCTTTATCGTGCTAACGGTGATGATTCTAAGGCTGATTATAAACCTGATTTTTGCTTCCGGGGTTTTTATCCGGTTATTGGATGAGGCAATCGTTGCAGTGTTCTTTTTTCTGTTTGGTTTGCTCGTGGTTTTTCTCGACATCGGCATTATTTTGCTCAACAAATGGCGTTTTTCGCTGGCCGAAATTGAGCGTTTTAAAAAGGAAAACCTCGAAACCCAGTTTGAAATGTTGCGCATCCAGGTAAACCCGCATTTCCTGTTTAACAGCCTCAATACGTTGTCGTCGCTGATTTATCAGAATCAGGATACTGCGGCAAATTTTGTTCGTGAAATGTCGTCGGTTTACCGGTACATCCTCGAAAAGCGAAAAGCTGAGTTGGTACCTTTAAGTGAAGAAATGGAATTTGCCGATTCGTACCGCTACCTTTTGGGTTTACGCTTCGATCAGAAACTGATTTTTGAGATGGATGTTTCGGAGAAATGCTGCGAGATGTTTTTGGTGCCGCTCACGTTGCAGCTTCTCATCGAAAATGCCGTAAAACATAATGTTGTCTCGATGAAAAAGCCGCTTACGATCCGGATTTTCACTGAAAATGATAAGCGATTGGTGGTTCAGAATAACCTGCAAAAAAAGCCGGTAAGTGGTTATTCTTCGGGAATAGGTTTAGAAAACATCAGAAGCAGGTTACATTTTATCTCTGGAAAAAATCTGATGGTTTCCGAGAACGACACGGAATTTACGGTAAAAGTGCCGCTTATTGCTAAAGAAGAATTGGACATGAAATGGTAAATTTAGAAATATGAAAGTTTTAATAATCGAAGATGAGCCTTTTGCGCAGCAGGAACTAAAAAGGTTGCTTGGAAAACTTAATGTCGAAATCGAAATTCTTGAGATGATCGATACCGTGGAGGATTCGGTGGAATGGCTCAAGTCGAACCCGGCTCCCGACCTGGTTTTCCTGGATATCCAGCTTGCCGATGGTTTGAGTTTTGAGATTTTCAAACAGGTAAAAATTGAAGTGCCTGTAATTTTTACCACGGCTTTTGATGAATATGCCATCCAGGCTTTCAGGCTCAACAGCATCGATTATCTGATGAAACCAATCAAAATTAATGACCTCAAAAATGCAATGGCCAAATTTGAAGCCATGAAAAAACAGTTTGCCGTGCAGGAGCCGGTCAACCTCGGGATTACTCCTGAACAACTGCAAAGCCTGCTTCAATTAGGCAAACCGGAATATAAATCACGGTTTGTTGCAAAGGTTGGAGATCAGATAAAATATGTGCCGGTGGGAGAGGTGGCCTATTTTTATGCCGAGGATAACGTGGTTTTTATGGTTTCGATAAAAAACGACCGCTACATCATCGAGCATTCCATCGAAGAGTTGGAAAACCTGGTTGATCCAAAGGATTTCTTCAGGCTTAACCGCAGCTTTTTGGCACATATTGGCTCGATAAACAAAGTTTATAAATACATGAGCAGCCGCCTGAAAATTGAGTTGAAACCCGAAACCGAAAAAGAGGTGTTGGTAAGCAGGGCAAGGGTTTCCGAATTTATGGAATGGATGGAGAGGTAGGAAGAAGTGACTGAAGTTAGGAGTACTTAGAGTGCCAAAAGTTAGGAGTACTTGGAGTGCCTAAAGTTGGGAGTACTTGGAGTGCCTAAAGTGCCAAAAGTACTTAAAGTGACTGAAGTTGGAAGAAGTTGGCAGTGATCAGGAAAAAGTAGGCAGTAGGCAGTTGCCAGTAGGCAGCCCCGAAAACCCCGATAGTTGGGGGGTAAGTAATAAAATGAAAAATAAATCAATAACAAAAAATGAAGAATCTGATTCAAAATAGTATGCCTCGTATTTTATTGGCTGGAATGATGGTTTTAATGATAACCTCCTGCACCAGGCCAGTGATCAAAATCGAAAATATTCCTGCGAATACGCCGTTGGGAAGCCGGATTTTTGTTTCCGGAAATTTCAACCGCTGGGATCCCGGCGATCAGAGTTTTATGATGGAGTTGGGTGCCGACAGCAATTATTATATCACCATTCCCCGTGGTTTTGGAGAGGTACAATGTAAATTTACACGCGGTGACTGGACCAGCGTTGAGACCGATGTTTGTGGCTATGACATCGAAAACCGGAGTTTTTATTACGGAAAAAAAGATACGGTGGTGGTTTCGGTAGAAAGCTGGAAAGATCTTGAAGCCATCAATTGCCCCGAAGTAACCATTGTTTTGAATAAATTGCCCGAAAATACACCTGCTGAAGAGCCTATCACCATTGCCGGGAATTTTAATGAATGGCTCCCCGACAGCAATTCGGTGTTTAAACAGGACAACCGAACAGGCAAGTATGTTTTAACACTTCCACGGAAAGATGCAACCCGCGAAATCGAATATAAAATCACACGGGGGACACTTCTCAAAGCCGAGGCCGACAGGTTTGGAAATGAAATCGAAAAACGGAAATTGCAGTTTGGCGCCCTCGATACGGTTTATGTTGATGTAGAAAACTGGGAGGATATAGGTTTTGACGTGCCCGAAAAAGTGACCATCATCATCGAAAGTGTCCCGGTTCAAACCATGCCCAACGATATTCTTTACATCACGGGCGACTTTAACGGCTGGTACCCCAGGGATAATAAATTTATCCTCCAAAAGAATAAAAATGGCAAATTTCAGATCGATCTTCCCGGAACCCAGGATGAAATTGAATTCAAATTTACCCGCGGTGACTGGTCGAAACAGGAGGTTGATAAATGGGGTTACAAAATCCCAAACCGCACGTTCAGTTTTGGGACGAGTGACACACTTTATATTAAAATCGAAAACTGGGAAGACCGTTCAAACGAGATTCCGGTGAGCTACTTTTTTGTGATTAACAAATTACCCAAAACCACACCCGCCGATTCGAAGTTTTATATAGCAGGCTCCATCAACGGCTGGGATGCCAACAACAAAAAATACAGGTTCGAAAAGTTAACTAACGGAACCTGGTTTCTAAAAGTCGAAAATCAGGCGCAATCGTTCGAATACAAGATTACACGCGGCAACTGGAGCAGCGAAGAAGCTGATTTGTACGGAAACAACATTGCAAACCGCCTTGCCGACAAAAACCGGAACGATACCACCTATCTTGAAATAATCAACTGGATTGATATCCCAATCCTTGAGCAGAAATCAGTGGTTTTGGTGATCGACAGCCTGCCGGCATACACCCCAAAAGGCCAGAAAATATTTGTAGCCGGTAACTTTAATACCTGGAATCCCGGTAATCCAAATTATGTGATGAACCGAAACCTGAAAGGCAATTATTACATCACGATTCCAGCCCATAACGATGGCATCAGTTTCAAGTTTACCCTTGGTTCCTGGGACAGCGAAGAACTGGATGAAAATGGGAATACCATTTCGAACCGAACCTACAAATTTGGCTACGCCGATACTTTGCGTTTGAAAGTAGAAAATTGGGAGGGATTTGATGATTGGTGATGATCTTTCGGGGCGTTGGAAATTCGATATTTTTCCTCTTTTTCAACGCTGTCAGGTCCTGAGGACGCTGACAGGTTGCCAAAAAGGTTTCACCTTTCTAAAAAGGTGAAACCTTTAAACCCTTACACTGACAGGTAATAAAAAAGGTGAAACCTTTAAATGCTGATACTGGTATGAAGATAAGCTATTCTCCCTTCACTTTCATCATCAAAATATTTTTCCCGTTTTCGTAGCTGTAATCCACGCTTTTGCAGCGACCTTTGATAAGCCGTAAACCAAGATCATCATCCAGAGCGCCTTCTTCCAAAGGATTTACAGGTGCTCCGGCACTTGCCGAAACCAGCTGGACGGTGTTGTCTTTTTCGGAAAAGGAAAGGTTGATACTGATGTCGGTAAAATCGGTTTGCAGGCCTACAGCTTCCTCGGCTATGAGCGCTACATAATTGGAAACCTTTTTGGAAATCCCGTGTTTTTCACAAAAAACTTCTATCTCGCCCTGCATGGCGTATAAATCGTAGTTAGGGCTTGTAATATGATAACTCATGCTGCGGATCCGGTTGATGAAGGTCTTTGTTTTTTCGCGCTGCGGGTTATCAAATATCTGCTTTGGCGGGCCTTCTTCATAAATAATACCTTCATCCATATAAAAAACACGGCTCGAAATATTACGGGCAAACTCCATTTCGTGGGTCACAATAATCATGGTCATGCCTTCTTTCGAAAGACGGCGTATTACGGCCAGCACTTCGCTTACCATGGTTGGGTCGAGTGCCGAAGTTGGCTCGTCAAAAAGCAGTATCTCCGATTCCATCGCCATGCAGCGCGCGATGGCCACACGCTGTTTTTGCCCTCCCGAAAGTTCATCCGGAAAACTATATACTTTCTCGGCAAGGCCAACTAATTTAAGCAGTTCAAAAGCTTTTCTATTGGCTTCAGCTTTTTTCTTCCCAAGCAGTTTAATGGGGCCAAGGGTCAGGTTTTCGAGAATTGTAAGATGCGCGTATAAGTTAAATGACTGGAAAACCATGCCCATTTTTTGGCGGATTTTCGGAACATCGGTTTTTTTACCCAAAAGCGGGACATCATCAATAAAAATGTTGCCACCAGTCGGCGTTTCGAGCAGGTTTAAACAGCGGAGGAATGTGCTTTTTCCTGTTCCCGAAGGGCCAATCACCGAAATGACTTCTCCCTTTCGAATGTCGGCGTTTACATCGCTCAATACGACCAGATCGCCAAAGTGTTTCGATAGATTTCTTACCCTTATCATTGGTTTACCTCCACTTCTCTTTTAATGTGTTTTCGTTTGGGATCAACCGAAATTTCGATATAATCCAGTGCCAGCGTCAGGAGCCAGGCAATAAACAAATAAATCACCGCCGCCATAATCAGTGGGAAAAAGGCATCGAAAGTGCGGCTCCGGATAATGTCGCCAGCCTTCGTTAAGTCCTGAACAGCGATATAACCAACAATCGAAGTCATCTTGACAAGCGAGATAAATTCGCCTTTATAAACCGGAAGCACATGCCGCAAAGCCTGTGGCATGATGATATAAATAAATGTCTGGATTTTAGTAAAACCACCTGCAATGCCTGCTTCTTTTTGTCCTTTATCAATGCTTTCGATGGATGTCCTGAACATCTCGGAAACATAAGCGGCAAAATTAAGCCCAAAAGCAAAAACCGCGACGATTATCGGGTTAATATTTACCGAGGCAAAAACGATGTAGTAAATAATCATCAGCAACACCAGTACCGGTGTTCCTCTCAAAACCGAAATATAAAGTTGTGCCGATACAGAAAGCGCTTTCTTTTTCGACATTCTTAAAAAACAGATGAAACCGCCGAACAGCGTGCCAAATATGGCTGCAAAAATCGAGATTACAATAGTGATCATCAATCCCTTGATGATTAAAAGGTAGCGCTTTTCGTGGATAATATTATTGTAAAAACTGTTCGAGATTTTTTCGAAAAAGGTGGATTTGTCTTCAGGGACAACCTCGCCCGAATAACCCGCAAGCCTGCTTTTTGAAGTTATAACGGCAGTTCTTAATTCGGCATAAGGGTCAGAAAAATTGATTTCCTTGGCACGCTCTGCGCTGATAGCAATTCCATCGGTAATCATTTCGACCTTGCCGGCAGCAAGTGCAGCCACAAGGGAAGGAAATTCCATCATCACCAATTCAAGGTTATAGTTGCAACGTTCGGCAAATTTGTAAATCAGCTCGATGTCGAAACCTACATATTCATCATTCATGAAGGCCACATAAGGAAGGTCGTCAACCGAAACCCCGGCAAGCAGTTTTTTACCGGAAGGGTTAAAAGTAAACCGTGGCATCTTAGCACTTTCTGCATCTTCGATAAACCAACGTTTATAAATGGTATCATAAGTCCCGTCCTGCCTGGCTTTCTTAAGAAAACCATTGAACTCATCGCGGAGCGCCGGATTGCCTTTATGGAAACCGATTCCCAGCGGCATATTCAGGACATCATCGCTCAACATGCCCAATTCGGGATTGTGCTTTAAAAGCAATCTGGCCGTAGTCAGATCAAACATAGCGGCATCAACTTTTCCTGTTTTTACCGACATCATCAAATCTGCGGTGGTTTCGAAGCGGTAAACTTCGGCGTCCGGGTATTTTTTTGAAATAAAGGCATCATGGACAGTCCCTGTAAAAATGCCGATTTTTTTATCGGCGATATCATCAAGTTTTGTAAGTTTTCCTATGGAGGTCTGTTCGATATTTTCTTTCCGGGCAACAACGCTCACGGCCGATTCAAAGTAAGGTGCCGAGAAATTGATTTGTTTTTTCCTTTCCTCCGTTATCATCATTGAAGCTGCGATGAAGTCAATTTTTTGCGTCGAAATTCCTGCAATCAGGCTCGCGAAAGGCATATCAACCGGAATAAACTCCCTCCCGATAAAAGCAGCAAATCTTTTGGCAAGCTCAATATCAAAACCAACAAGGCTCCCGTTTTGAAGGATTGTAAACGGCAATCCCAAATCGCTTACCACGCCAACTTTGAGCATTCCGTTGGTGTTGGAATTTTTTATTTCAGGCATTTCTGTTTCGCCTTTCTCCATCCAACGGTCAGTCATTTCGTCGTAAATACCATTGGTTTTTATTTCCTGAAGGAATGCATTAAACTGTTCGAGTAGTTGGATGTTCTGTTTATTAAATCCTGCTGCGATGGGAACCTGGAACACATTGTCATCGAGCAGCCCAAGTGTTGGATTTTCATCAAAAACCGGTTTCAATGAGATCTGATCATAAAACATCGCATCAACTTTATCCAGGTTAATGGCGGTAAGCAAATCCGTAGTATTCTGAAACTGAAGAATGCTGGCATCAGGAAAGCGTTTTGTAGCATAAGCATCGTGGATTGACCCCATTAAAACACCGATCCGTTTGTCTTTTATATCTTCGATGCTGCTTAATTTCCGGCTTTTCGTGCCGGGCTTTGGATTTGAATCATCTTTTACAATGGCCGCAATCCCGCTTAAATAATAGCTTGTCGAAAACAGGACTTTTGTAGCTCTTTCTTCGGTGATCGAAATTCCGGCGCCGATCATATCGACCTTGCCGGCTATGAGCGCCGGAAGCATCGAACCAAATTCCATGTTTATAATTTCGAGTTGCTTGCCCAGCTTTTTCGCTATGTACGTGGCAAATTCAACATCAAACCCAACAATTATTTGGTTGCCGTCAACAAACGACATGGGTTCGGTGATTGCCGCAGTACCGAATTTTAAAACGCCATTCTCACCAGCGATCACGATTTCCGGCATTGATCCGGGATTCCCTTTTTCAGGAAACCAGCGCTTCGACATTTCGTCGTAGGTGCCGTTTAATTTTATTTCGGCAAGAACTTCATCAATAACTTTTTTCAGCGCCGTATCCTGAAGCTGAACCGCAAAACCATACTGGTCATCAAAGAGCACTTCCGAAAGTACGGTAAGCCCTTCGTTTTTTGCAGCAATGTTCAAAAGGATGGGTTTGTCGTAAATGCCGGCATCTGCTTTCCCGGTTTTAACAGCTATTGCGCAGTCGAGTACCGTATTGTAATACTCGATTTTTGCATCGGGGAATTTCTTCAGGACAAACTGGTCGGCCATGGTGCCGGTTGGGACGGCGAAGGTTTTGCCGCCTTCGAGCATTTTCAGACTGGTGATTTCCGGTACTTTGGTGTTGCACCCCACAAGTGATATGACCAATAAAAGGACTATCCATCGGACAACATCTTTCATTTCATTTTTTTTAATATTAACAAAAAATTTCATTTCGATTTACATCAGCAAAGGTGAGACATTAAAAGCAAAGGCCAATGAAATAAACAAAAATTCTGCTTAACCAATTCAGTCTGGAATATTAAATCAACAAAATGATGATATTGCTCCGGAATCATCGTCCTGAAAGCTTTCAGGATACCCGCAGGTTTCCGATAAAAGTTTGTAAAAGTTAAAAGGCCGGTTGAGGGATTGTAATAAAATTAACTTTGTAAAAAAAATAAACATGAACAGATGGTAACGTTACTCAGGCAAATTTGGAAGTATTCGTTACCTTTGGTAAGGTTACAAAAGAGTTGGTGGCAACCCTTCGGACGACCACAGCAGACAAAACAATTTCAAAAATAGCAAGAACAAAGGCGACAATATGAGAAGCTTAGACAACCAAATCTTAAGATTATTATCAAACAATGACGTGACTTTCTTCATTCCACCTTATCAGAGAAATTATGAATGGGGAGAAGAAATGTGCGAAATCTTATTTAAAGACATTGAGAAAGTAGCGAACAACAGGAACACTCAACACTTCTTCGGCACAGTTATTTACTATGCGGAAAGCACAATTTTAGGACAACCCGATAAATATATTTTGGTTGACGGTCAGCAAAGATTGACGACAACAATGTTGTTTTTAATTGCCGCTCGTGACTGTATTACTGATGAATCATTAAGAAACACTATTGACTCAAAATATTTGAAAAATAATAACGTCAGTGGCGATGTGGAATATAAAATCAAATTAAAACAAGTTGAATCTGACTGGAAAGCATATAAGAATATCATTTTAGGCGAGCATTTAGACAATAGTGATAAAAAGTCAATTGTTTTTAAGAACTACAAATTTTTCAAATCAAAATTGGAAAAATTAGAACAGGACAAAGTCAGGGACTTAATTGAAAAAGGATTAGTGAATTTTAATATCGTTACAATTCAGTTAGAGCCAGAGAGAAATCATTGGGAAAAACCTCAAGAAATTTTTGAGAGTATGAACTCACTAGGAAAACCCTTATCACTTGCGGATTTAGTGAGAAACTATTTATTGCTCGGAAAATCTTCCGCCCAACAAAATAATTTATACCACAATTTTTGGTTAAAAATTGAACAAAACTTAACAGGCGACAATAACACCTTTTCTGTTTCGGCTTTTATTCGTGATTATATGCAGTTGGTTGATATTGCTAGCTATAAAAAAGCGACCGACACTAACCATAAAGAACTTTATCGTGATTTTAAGGATTTGTTTGGCGATGACAACCACGAACAACTAATTAAAAAGTTGGCAGAATATTCCAATGAATATGCAATTTTGGCTGGTTACAAATCAAGTGGGAATATCAAAATTGACCAAAAGATAACTGATTTAAGAACTCTTAAAGTTTCTGCATTCCATTCTTTCATTTTAGGAATTTTACATTTAAGAACCGAGCAAAAAATTACTGATGATGATTGCTTAGCGATTTTAGATGCAATTTTTGTTTACGTTGCTCGTAAAAGTATTTTAGGAATTAGGAAATCAGAAAACAAAGATGGTGCATTATTTGCAAAGTATTTTGATGAACTAGTTTTAGCAACTAATAAAAGAGAAGCAATGTTAGAAATTTGTGCAAACCAAACATTTTCAATGAGGCTACCAAATGACAATGAAATTCAAGATTTCTTATTGAGTGAAAAGTCAAATTTTTACAATTTTGAGAGCGGAAGATTTTTGTTTAGTTTGATTGAAGAAAGTTTAACCAAAAATCGTCCTGCTTTAACAGACAAAATTTTGCAAGTTGAGCACATTATGCCTCAAACCTTAAATGAAACTTGGAAAAATGAACTTGGACAAAACTACAAAGCTATTCACGACAATTATTTAAATAATATCGGAAACTTGACTTTGATTCGCCATAATCAAGAATTAAGCAACCACTCTTTCAAAGGCAAAAAAGAGATTTATGAAAATAATGCAGGAATGCAAATAGCTAAAAATAAAATCACTGACCAGCAAAATTGGGGCGTAGAACAGATTAATACAAGAGCCGAATATTTAGTAGCCATTCTTATTGACAAGATTTTGCCGATTAGTGCTGAATTAAAAACAAGCAACAACTATTCAAGCGAAAAGAAAAGTATCGGAAATAGATTGTCTTTTGAAAGTTTAGACTTAATCGGTAAGACAATTGTATATTTTGACGATGCAACTATTGTTGCAGAAGTTATTGGTAACAAAGAAGTGAAATTTGAAGATAAGGTTTGGAGATTATCGCCACTAACTCGTGAAATCGAAACAAGAAAAAATCGCAGAAATCGTTCTGGGGCTTATTGGGGAGTGAATATGTGGAAATATGAAGGAAGAACCCTTGAAGAATGGATGAATGAAATTAAAAATTATGAAGTTGAAGTTGAAGAAAATGAAATAGATTAAAGGTGGCAGCGAACAACGACAGACAAAATATTAAAACAGAAGGGCAGCCACCAACACGGGTTTTGCGTCAGGCAGTGTGACGTGCAAACTTGGAGCTTTGTGCTTCGTATCAAGTTCAGTGCAGGTTGACAGTTTTATCCTCCGAAACCCGCCCGAAAGCAAAGCCCGAAAACGTTATGCATCAAATTAAAAACCGAAAATAGTATGAAGAATTCTGATTTATGGATAATAAACATCATCATCTTAATGTCATTTGTGACTACCACTTCTTCTTGTAAATCACAAACAAACACACCGAATGAAAAGTCCAGGCAGCTATCTCAACCAAACGACTCACAAATAGCTGAATATGTGGTGGAAATATTCGAGGACTCAAAAGGGAATCTGTGGTTTGGAACCATTCCAAAAGGTGCGGCCCGTTATGATGGAAAAACGCTTACCTACTTTTCTATAAAAGACGGATTAATCGGTGATGTTGTTACAAGCTTTGCGGAAGACAAAGATGGAAATTTGTTGATTGGCACACATTCGGGACTTTCAAAATATGACGGCAAAAAATTTACCAATTTTACCGATAAAGACGGTCTTGTTAACAACACAGTTTCTGAGCTATTAATTGATAAAACAGGTAACATTTGGGTTGGAACCTGGGAAGGAGTTTCTAAGTTGAACGGTACAACATTTTCAAATTTTCAAATTCCAAAACCTGACGTTACACTATTGCAGTATCAGTTATCCATGAAGGACTGGATTACAGAAATTATTGAAGATAAGCAAGGGAATATTTGGTTCAGCAGGGATGGTTATGGAGTTTGCAAATACGATGGAAAATCATTTTCTCACTACACAAAAAAAGATGGTCTTGCTTCAAATAATGTTCAGGTTATTCATGAAGACAATCAAGGAAATTTTTGGTTTGGTTCAAGAGTTGCGGAAAAAGACAATCCGAACCAGGATGGCAGAACAGGAGACGGTGGACTTAGCCGGTTTGACGGTAAAACATTTACCCGGTTTGATAAAATAAAAGGTCTCAGCAAAAATGACATTTATGCAATCAATGAAGATAACAATGGAAACATTTGGATTGGTGCAAATGGTTTGGGAGCCTATTGCTATGACGGAAAAGACTTTACTTTAATCAGCGAAACAGACAGAAAAGATTTAATGCCATTTGGTTATGGCATTCAAGATATATTGGAAGACAAAAAAGGAAATCTTTGGTTTGGATTATCAGGAGGTCTCTTTCGCCTTAAAGGAAATTCGATTACCAATGTTTCTCAAAATGGACCCTGGAATTAATGCTTAAAATACGAACGCATAACAGCACCAACCCAAAAGTGGCGGTGCAATGGTTAAATCAAGCTTTGAGCATCTATCAAAGTTGGTGCCTGGCTGACAGTGAAGTGCTCCGAAATCACCACTTTCGGGTAGCTGCAAAACGTTGTGCATCATATTAGAAAACCCGAAATGAACAAAAAATTAAAATTAATTTACCTGATATTGATATTGACTTTAAACTTTTCTTGTGTTGAAAAGAAATCAACCGAGAAAGAAGTTAATAAATCTGAATTGGTAAGGACTTCAAAAGCCGACACCTTAAAATTTACTTCTGGAATACGTGCTATCTTTCAGGACAGTAAAGGCAATTATTGGTTTGGAAGTCATAATGAAGGCGTAAGCTATTATAATGGAAAATCATTTGAATACTTTACAACCAATGAAGGTTTATCCGACAATCAAATCCGTTCAATTCAAGAAGACAAGAATGGAAAAATTTGGTTTGGAACTGCAAGAGGAGTAAGCGTTTATGACAAAGGAAAGTTTATTAATTATTCAACAAATACTAACGAACCAAAATATGAATGGAATGAAACCAATGGGGATTTATGGTTTTATGCAGGTGAAAAAGACGGAATAAATCGTTTTGACGGAATAACTATGAACTATTTAATTTTCCCAAAACCAAAAAATGAAAATCCTGATAATTCTTATGGTGTAACTGATTTATCAAAAGATAATGACGGTAAAGTTTGGATTGCAACCTATGCAGCACTATTCAACTATGATGGTAAAACGGTAAATATCTTTGACGATAAAAATTTGAAAATTAAAGATAATGAGCTTTTGCATATCAGAAGTGTATTAGCAGATTCAAAAGGGCGAATTTGGATAGGAAATAACGGGATAGGTGTATTGCTTATGGAAGGTAACGCTATCATTAATTTTTCTGAAAAGAATAATTTAATTCATCCAACAAGTACAAGAAGAGGAGATAAGTCAGAAGCAGGCACTCTTGAACACGTTTTTGTAATTGAGGAAGATAGTGAAGGGAATATTTGGTTTGGAGACAGAGATACAGGAGCCTGGAGATATGATGGAAAAACTATGACGAACTATCCTATCAATAACAATTTTTCGTCCCCAATGATTTGGACAATTTATAAAGACAATAATAACAGTTTGCTTTTTGGACTGGCAGATGGAAACATATTTAGGTTTAATGGAAAGTCATTTGAAAAGCAATTTTGAAAAATTCGAACGCACAACAGCGGTTATTTTAGAAAACGACAAAATGAACTATAACGACAAGAAATTCAGACCGATTAGCAATACTGAAAACGGAGAAACTTCAAACGAAACGCTGTTTCATTACAAGCAAGTCGGAAATATCCTTACTTCTGAATATTCAGGAGGGAAAATTAAACAGGGTCATTTAATTGGTTTGGTTGACAATGCAGGAAATATAGAAATGCGTTATCACCAGGTAAATGACAACGACGAATTGATGACAGGAATTTGCATTTCAAAACCAGAAATTCTTGAAAATGGGAAAATTCGCCTTCACGAAAATTGGGAATGGACTTCGGGAGATCAATCAAAAGGAACATCAATAATTGAAGAACAATAAATTAAAATACAATGGCACACGAACACAACTATAAACTAACTGCGGTATGGACGGGTAATACAGGTGACGGAACTAAAAATGTTCGAGCTTACGACCGTAGCCACACAGTTACCATTCAAGGGAAACCTGAATTATTCCTAACAACGGATAATCCTGTTGTTGGAGACAAATCAAAATTGAATCCTGAAGATTTATTGGTTTCAGCCATTTCATCCTGCCACATGCTTTCATACTTGTATGTTTGTGCAATGGAAGGAATTGTAATTACAGCATACACCGACAATGCCACAGGCATTATGATTGAACAGGCAAGTGGTGGAGGAAGTTTCAAAGAAGTAACTTTGAATCCAATTTTTTATGTAGCAGACGAAAGTATGGTAGAAAAAGCCATTGAGTTGCACCACAAAGCTCACGAAATATGTTATATAGCCAATTCGGTGAATTTTGAAGTGAAGTGTAATCCAACCTGCAAAGTAGAATAAATAATTAAATGAAAATTTGCATCGCACAGACAGAACCAATAAAAGGAAATGTTTCAGCCAATATTGAAGCACACAAAAGCTTTATTGAGCTTGCTTTGACATTTAATGCAGAAGCAATTTTTTTTCCTGAACTTTCACTAACAGGTTACGAACCAGAACTTGCAAAAAAATTAGCGACCAATCAAAATGATAATCGTTTAGACTTCTTTCAAGAAACAAGTGACAACAACAATATCATTATCGGGCTTGGATTGCCGACTGCAACTGAATCGCAAATCCGAATCAGTATGATAATTTTTGAACCCAACAAACCAAGACAGACTTATTCAAAACGACAACTACATTCAGACGAATTTCCTTACTTTGAAAATGGTGTTGGACAAGTAATAATCAAAACGGACGATAGGAATATCGCACCAGCAATTTGTTACGAAAGTTTACAACCGGCACATGCTGAAAACGCTTTTAAACTTGGTGGTGACGTTTATTTAGCAAGCGTAGCAAAACCGGCAAAAGGCGTTGAAAAAGCTTTTGACCATTTTCCGAGAGTAGCAAAGCAGTACGCAATGCCCGTATTAATGTCCAACTGTGTAGGTTTTTGCGACAATTTTTTAAGTGTTGGTAAAAGTTCTGTTTGGACAAAAGAGGGAAAATTAGTTGGACAACTTGACGACAAAACGGAAGGAATTTTAATTTTTGATACAGAAACAGAAGAAGTAACTGAAAGAAAAACACAAAAAAACCGCTAACATCGGTTTGCAAAATGGTGGATGAAGTGCTTCTATAAAAGCTTAGTGCAAGGTTAAAGTTCAGTTTTTCAATTGAACATTTGCGCTAAAAATCCGCCACTTCGAAAAGCCGAGAACCGTTTGTAACATTTATAAAGCCAACAATATGACAAACATTAAAAGTAAGAAAATATTCATCGCAGGAAATTTAATTTTGATTCTTCTGACACTTCAAATCTCCTCTTGCACAGGACAAGTAAAAGAAAAATCGGTTAATGATAAAATAGAAAATCAAGTAAACAACCAACCTGTAATTTCTAATCAAAGCACGACATTTCCACAAATTCACACCAATTTAAATGGAATGGTCAGGGAGTTTGTAAGGGCAATGTATCAGGACAAAAAAGGGAATTATTGGTTTGGAACAAATGGAAATGGGATAATACGTTACGATGGTCAAACACTTGAAAAAGTTGCCATTGAACAAAATCAAAAGTGGGTCTCGGTTAGAGAAATTGTAGAAGATAAGGCTGGTAATGTTTGGTTTGGAACTTCTTCGGGGCTTGTAAAATATGATGGAGAAAACTATACTACCTTCTCTACAGAAGTAGGTTTGCAAGATGAGGAAATTTGGGGATTGGCTGTTGATTCTAAAGGACTGATTTGGGTTGGTTCAGTTGGAGGAGTTAGTCATTTTGATGGTCAAAAGTTTACTCCTTTTTTGTTGCCAAACACAGTGGTAGAAAATGCAGAACCTATGCTTTCAATAAAAAGTGCAGGAGGTTTTGTAGAGGATAATGATGGAAATATGTGGATAAACAATGACGGAAATGGAATTTTTAAATACAAGAATGGAGAATTTAGCCATTTAACAAAGGAGAATGGGCTTACCGATAATAATGCAGGCGTTGCTTTAAAGGACAGAAATGGAAATATTTGGATTAGCTCATTTTATGGAGGTGCAAGTAAATTTGACGGGAAAACCTTCACCAACTTTACCAAGGAGGGAATTATTGAAGGTATCGAAACTGGTAGTTTTTATGAAGATAGCAAAGGGAATATTTGGTTTACAGCAGAAAATGTAGGGGTTTATAAATACGATGGGACAAAATTTAAGTTATACACCACCAAAGACGGATTAACAACAAATGGCGTTCTAAGTATTTTTGAGGATAACAAAGGACAGCTTTGGTTTGGAACCTGGCAAGGCTTATGCATTTTTGATGGTGAAAAATTCGTGAATGCTAAAGAAAAAGAACCCTGGACGAATTAGAAATGACTTTTGCTAACAACGCCAATCCAGAAATGGCGGTTCAGTGCTGCGCTAACACATTTGTGGATATTCAAACATTGGCTTTCCGTATCAACATTTGTGGTGAAAATCGGCATCTTTACAAGCCCCGAAAACGTTTGTAACATGCCTGTGGTTTAGTAATACCGGAAATATTATGCTTCAAATTGATAATTCCTTAGCTTTGGTAAAAAAAATAAGAAAATGAATTTAGAAGCGCGAAAAACAGAATTTGTTCAGGAATTTCTAAAACTTCAAAGCAAAGAAGCAATTCTACAACTTGAGATGATTTTAAGAAAAGAACAAAAAAATTCTGCTTTACCAATTCTGTCAGGAGTATTAAATCAACAAAATGTAACCGTAACTCCGGAACCACCGTCCCGAAAGCTTTCAGGATACCCGCAGGTTTCCGATAAAAGTTTGCAAAAGATAAAAGGCCGTTTGAGGGATTTTAATAAAATTAACTTTGTAAAAAAATAAACCTGAACAGATGGCAAGGTTACACAGACATGTTTGGAAGTATTCGTTACCTTTGGTAAGGTTACAAAAGAATTAGCGTTAATGTTAAGAAAACCAAACTGTTGGGCAAAATGAACGACTCAAAAACGATATAAATGAAGTTAATATTAGTTCTAATAATCTCGACATATTTGATTATTACATTCGCACCAGACATGCCTTGTAATATGATTATTATTGGAGTCAATGAATATTCAGAGATTTCAAATATTAATCAATTAAAGTATTCAAGCTTTTCCGACAATACAAGTTTGGCATTAATCATTTGTGGACAAATAGCCATGCTATTTTCAATTGTGACTAGAGACAAGCGGCAAATTGGTTTATTTTCTTTTTCAGGAATAATCCTCTTAATTCTAGCTCTAATTTTAATTGGAATTACAAATACGATAGCTTACGGAAATAACTGGTGGTTGACAATTTTGACAAGTTTACCATTTTGTGGACTGACTTTTTTCTATCTTCATAAGTCATTAAGAATAAAACACTAACGCTATTAAATAGGGCTTCATGTGGTCGGCACGACGCAGCATGAAGCCCCGGTTGAACTAAATGCCGGAAGGATCTTTGGCTATGGAAATTGAAAGGTTTTTTTATTGATTTATAGTTGGTGAGCGTTGTTCAATAATTATAGTTCTTTGGCATTTTGAGGTAGTTTTTTGTATTTCGTCCTGTTCTTTTTGATGATAGCTATGTGGTTTTATGTTTTTAACCGGCAGTCATTTTAAAAAGAACCGCATTTGTTTTGGCATCAACCCTCCAAAAAATACATCCTCATCAAACCTTTTCCTTTAATTTCCATCGGCTCGCGGGCTATAAATGAAAACCTGGCTTGCAGCAACCGGTATGTTGTTTCGGAGACGTTTATCCGCATTGGCTCCGAATTGCTTTCCATGCGGGAAGTGGTGTTGATGGTATCGCCAAACACATCATAAATATACTTTTTAACCCCTACAACTCCACCAACAACTTTCCCGCTGTGCAGCCCAATCCTGATTTTCCACTGAATCGGGTTCTCTGTATTGCGTAGTTCAAGGAATTCACGGATTTCCAATGCAGCCTTTGCCATGTGTTCCGCATGGTTTTCACGTCTTTCGGGCATGCCGCAAACCGCAAGATAAGCATCACCAATGGTTTTGATCCGTTCGCATTGATGGCGCTCCATGATATTGTCGAAAGCCGTAAAAATATCATTCAGTTGCCCGATTAAAACTGCAGGTTCGAGAGAGGTGGAAATGTTGGTAAATCCAACAATATCGGAAAAATACACTGTTACCTCATCAAAGCTTTCAGGTTCGGTTTTCCCATTGGTTTTTAAATCATTCACCACTTTTAATGGAAGTGTATTGAGTAAAAGCTGTTCTGTTTTCTCTTTCTCCTCGGCCAGTTCGCGGGTACGTTCGGTTACCATCACTTCGAGCCGCTCCTTTTGACCTTCGAGAATCCTTTGCTTGTCTTTTTCCTGTTCGATGGTTTTGGCAGAGAGAATTTTCACATTTTCAATCTGGATGAGCAGGTTTTTGTTGGTTAGTGCAAAATCGCGGGCAAGATATACCGACATCGAAAGCGGAATACTTAAAATCGCCAGGGTGATTGAAATGAAGAAAATAACACCCAATATCGAATCTCCCCTGATTGAAATGCTACCCTTAAAGATAATAATCAGTGCAATAGTCAGGAAAAAAATAACAAAAAGAATAACCCCTGATCCAATGATCCAGATACCGGGTTTCTTTCTGAAAATGGCAAATCCGATAATTCTCAGTACTTCAATAAAAACTAAAATGGTATAACCGGCGAAAAGGATGGTAAGATGGGGCGATCTGAAATAGTATAAAATAGTGATTAAGGCAGAAAGTCCCAATAATATCAGGTACATCAGCGGCGATTTTTCCAGGAAAAGGATGTATAGCATTTTTACCAATGGAATCAATAACCAGGGAAATAACAAGGAAATAAAGTAAACCATTATCATCGAAAAATCAGGGTTGTAGAGGTATGAATTGACAGCATAAACCCAGAAAAGAAGCACAGAGAAACCAAAGACAAAAAGGCTGTAATAAAGGTTGGCATTTTTCTCCCTAAAAAAAACGAATAACAGGAAATGCAAGGCACCCAAAACAACAAATATGATGAACAGCGCTAAAACAATTTTAGATGATATAATCTGATCGCCCAGGGCATCCAGGGCTGTCTTGATGGTACTGATTTTTATCATAAAACCAGCATTCTCTTCATAATATTCTTTTAAGTTTTTGAGTGCTTCCTTGTGGGAATATCTAACGGCAAGCACCTGAATTCTGGAATCGTCGAAATGGATAATTATCGGTATGTCTTTTGGATTTTGCCTTTCCTCTTTGATGAGGCTGGTACCTATTGTGCCTGATTCTTTTATCAGCACACCATTATGATAAACCTGTGATGCACCTCTTTGATTCATCGTTAAGGCAAATGTTTTATTCATCAGCGAAGAATCAATGTCAAGGTGAAGCCTGAACCAGCAAATACCGGGGAAGAATTCTTCATTTTTCTTACGGAGGTCAAGCTTTGTTGAAAGGGTATCCCAGGCATCATCTTTAAATTCTGTTTTTGCCCATTCCGGGTTGTCGCCCGGATGATACAACCACACAGGCATGGTAGTAAACTGACCTTCGGGTAAGCTATCAATTCTGAAAACCCCGGTTGTTTGCCCGGATGAATAAAATGGCATCACAGATAAAACAAGCAGGAGCATGGAGGTAAACCAGAAAACACAGGTGTTTTGGACTCTTTTCATGTTGATGGATTTGATATGTAAAGGAAAGAAATTTTCACGAAAGAATACCTGAATCTTTTATCACTTGTCAGAAAGCAACAGGCAAATTTTTTTTTGTTGGAAATTGTTTTTCCGGTTTTCTAGAAATATCAAGGTCAGCATCAAAAAGAAATTCGGTAGGTTAAATCAGAATTTCGTAATGGAATTCATCTTCGGGAAGGTCGTTGATTTTGATGTTAAACCCCCGATTATGGTACCCGGTAAATCCCCTGCTCAATTTCGGTATGCCGGATTTTACCACTTGTGGCTGCTGTTTGTATTGCCACAAGGCTTAGTAAAAATGCAAGCATCAGGAGGACCAGGTTTATTTTCCGAAGGTTTACTTTTCCCTTTTTCAGATAAAATAAACCTATGGCTGCAATTGCCGACAAAGCCATGATTCCTGTAAGAAACCAGGCAGCAATCTCTTCATGCGTTTCGGTGAGTTCTTCGGTAATACCGGGATAGGTTTTTATTATTTCTGCGGAACCATCTCCAGTGACGTAAGCCAGTATGGCGCTACCGCCTAAAATGATATATGCCCAAAGTGAAAACATTTTTAAATCATCACTTTTCCAAAAATGGGCAAACAGGCTTACCACTATTGCAAAGCCAAGTCCCACAACCGGTAAATGAGTAAACATTAAGTGTAGGTGTGCTGAATTCATAGATGACATTTTTAAATGAATATTTTTTCAGTTTTCAAGTGTAAAAAAGCCAGGCGGTAGCTTATGGCGCCTGCCTTTTCCGAACGTTACCGAATCGGTTGGACATTCGCTGATGCATGTACCGCACGAAAAACAATCCGGTACCGTTTTTTTACCTTTCAAAATGGCTTCCATCACATTCGACGGGCAGGCTTCGGAGCAGCTATTACAGGCTGTGCATGTTTGATAATCGACTTTAATTTTGAAAATGCTGAACTTCTCCAGCAACCAGCTTAACAAACCAAAAGGGCAGAACAAATGGCACCAGGGGCGGTAAACAAACAAGCTTGCCAAAAGAATAAGTCCGATAAATATTCCTCCAAAAAGGCTGATTACGGAAGGATTGAAAACATTAAAAGGGTCGATCCATTTTACCAGATTAAAAGCCCAAATGGTCGAAAAAGCCGAAATTATAATGAAGAAAGCAACGCGGATTGTATTTGTAAAGAAAAACGGGAGTTTGAATTGACTGAAAATTACTTTCCTGCCTTTGCCAGCTTTGTTAATCCGGAAGATGAGATCCTGCAAAACACCAAGCTGGCAAACCCACGAACAGATAAATTTGTTGGCGACAACCACAAAAACCAGGAAGGTGAGAATGGCGAATAATCTCGGATGAATGATATCGTCAGGATTGCTGAAAAGTGCGATAGTGTCTCTTACAGGGCCCATCGGACTTGGGTTTGCATTAAATCCAAACCCAAAAATTACGATTGCAGCCAGATACATCAATTTTTGTTTCGCTGGTGAGACCTGGGAATGATACATCAAAAAAAATAGGTAAGCCATAAAAATGAGGTAAACCATAAAATGGATGGTAAACCGGGTTGGATTTTTCGAATGTTCCTCGATATATTGCGCCAATTCGACGCGGGTACTTTTTACAAGCTGATCCTGCGATAAAGCAAAAGCGCTGAGGTTTTTAGCTGAATCTGATTCCTGCTTCAGATCAAAGATTTTTTCGAGTACTGGTGGTGGAATATTGTTTACCTGGCCATACGCTGAAACCGTCAAACCCAAATCAACAATAAATTTTTCCTCCTCAACTTCCCTTTCGGGAGGGTTTCCCCAAAATCCGTTCGTAAGATAGGAAAGTGAAAGTACTGCAAAAATGAGCAGTGAAAAGGAAAACCAGGTATTTTTATTAAATCCGGGAGGATCCATTTTGTTTCGATTCATTTTTCATTTAGCTGCGCAAATCTTAACTTCCAACTTCGGACTTCCAACTTCGGACTTCCAACTTCGGACTTCGGACTTCGGTCTCCGGACTTCCAACTTCTGTCTTTTTTCCTATTTAAAACTAAACACCCTCGAAATATTAAAGCCAAGATGAATATCACCAGCATTCCATTTTCCGGTATTTTCACCAATAAAGCCTTTTTCGATCATCGAAACGGAGTTGGTCAGAATAATCTGGAACACATGGCCACCGGTTTCGATATCGCAACCAATCGAAAATGAATTGGTTTTATCGAAATCTTTGCGGTTAGCATAAGGTTTTATCACATAATAATATTCAGCATTAATCGAAACGCGCTTGTTAATCTTTGCGCGACCTCCAAAACCGATTGCCGGGAGATTATTCGGGTCAAGTTCGGTTTCGACATAGTTATAATGCACAAACGAAGGCGTAAGCTGAAGTGAAAGCCAATCGTTAAATTTCCGTGCAACGAGGATTTGGTAAGTATAAGCCAGGCGGTTCGAAAAATAGTATTCCTGGCCTTCCGGCATGTCGTGTTTCAGGCCTTCGATGGCAATACTCGAAAATGCCGAAACCGAAACCGCTGAATTCTTTGCCCCGCTTGACTGCCGTAAAAGTTTAACTTTCACAAATCCGTCAACAGTTTTCTGGTAATTGCCACGACCGATACCAACCATCAGCCAGTCGTTAATTCCATATTCCAAACCAAGATGAATATTTGCCTCATCAAGCCCCCAAAATTCGTAGGCTCCGCCGTTAACCTGGCCAAAACGGTGATGAATCCTGAAATCGAGTTGCTTCTTTTTCATTTGCTCGATCGAATGGCCATTCATAATCCGGGTGGCTTTAAAAGTAGCAAATGTATAATCGGTTGTTGCCTGGTTTCCTTCATCAAGCAGGTTCATCAGGTCGTCCTG
>CAJATL010000161.1 GCA_903944895.1 uncultured Bacteroidota bacterium | reverse complement strand
GTTTTGCCAAGGCGTTAACAGAAGGAGAAGACAAGAACGTAAAATTCTAAACTCTACGAACCGCCGTATGCCGAACGGCACGTACGGTGGTGTGAGAGGACAGTGAGGGAAATAATCCCTCACTTCCTACTCGATTACCATGAATTTACTGCATCAATTATTCAGAAAGCACTACAAAAAAAATCTAACGAAAGTGTAACATTTTTAAAATCACCTTGTCATTTAAACGAATCACAAAAGTAAAACTTGGAGACAATAGTTAAAGACATACATCAGGATTTGATTGAAGCCTGCCGGCATCAAAACCGAAATGCACAGATCCGGATTTACGAACTCTACTTCAAAGCGTTGTACAACACGAGTTTGAGGATTGTAAGCAACACAGCGGAAGCTGAAGACATCATGCAGGAATCGTTCCTTGAGGCATTTAGAAAAATTGAAGATTATCGGGGAGAGGGTAGTTTTGGGGCGTGGCTGAAAAGAATTGTCGTGAATAATTCGATCAATCATCTTCGCAAAAAGCGAGAAATGATAAGCCTCGACGAAAGTACAATCGAATTAAGAGATCCAGCCCCGGATGAGCAGGAATATTCGGAAAATGTTTTTTGCAGGTTGGAAGAAATCAGAGAAGGAATCAAAAAGCTGCCTGAAAATTACAGAATCCTGATTTCACTGCACCTCCTCGAAGGTTATGATCACGAGGAAATGGCTGAAATCTTTAACACAACCAACGGAAATATCCGTGTAAAATATTTGAGAGCCAAACAAAAACTGCTTCAAAAAATTATGGAAAGCAGAACATCAGACCGGAATGTTGGAATCCGGTAACCCCGATAGCTATCGGGGGGAGAGAATCCGGTATTTATAGTTGAAATTGTTGGTAAAATTTGTAATGAAGAATCTTTTTAAAACAGAATAATTGTCATGTCATTTTTAGAAAATAAAATAAAAGATAATAAAGATTTTTTTGATGAATCGGTGCCGTCAGAGGGGCATAAACAACGGTTCATCGAAAAGCTCGAAAATCTTGAACAGCCCGAAACAGCCCAAAGCCGCTGGGGCGGAATATTGAAGATGGCGTCAGTTGCCGCGGCATTTTTAGGTTTAGCCTACTTCATTTTCTGGTATTCCATCGAGGACCTTGGTGGAATGGTAATCCGCGAAGTAACTCAAATCAGCTTTTCAGCCGAAATTGAAGATGTTTTTGCCTATTATGAATCGCAGGCAATTTCTAAAGTTGAGAAGATTGATCAGGTCGCCATAAACACCGAACAAGCCGACATCGTTAAGATTGCCGCAAAAAAACAACTCGAAAATTTAGATGCGACCCTTGCTGAAATTGAAAAGGAATACGCCAAAAATCCCGAAAACAAAGCGTTAAAAGCAGCACTTGTCAATAACAAGCGCAAAAAGGCCGAAGTTATGGACAATATCATCCAGCAACTCGACCAGTCAAAACAAAATATCGAAAACGAAAGATTAACAAATCCATAATATTTTAGATCATGAAAACACATTCCGCAACAGCATTTTATTCGATAATTATCGCAGCAATCCTCTTCTTTTCAGGCATCAGCAGTCTTACAGCCAGGGATAAAATTGAGAAAACCATGGTCGAAAAAAAGTATAACGTTAATAAAGGTGCGCTGCTTAGAATTGACCACAAATTTGGTGAAGTGAATTGTAAAAACTGGAACGAAGAAGCCATTTCGGTTAAAGTTACTGCAATTGTCGAAACCTCCGATCAGAGTAAAGCCGAGAGTATTTTTTCGAGAATCAGGATCGACGTTGCCGGCAGCAGCAGCGAGGTTTCGGTTGAAAGTGATTTCAACGATAAACTTTTTGGAAACGAAAAAAATAACCTCACCATCAATATCGAAATCTTTATGCCCAAATCCATAAAACTCCAGTTGGATCATAAATTTGGAAATGCCTATGTTGAAATCGTTGATGGGATTTCGGAAATCAACAGCGAATATGGCAATCTGGAGGTTGGTGCGTTAACCGGCGAAAACAGCAGTGTGGAAATCGGATTTGGACAAGGAAAAATCAGGAATTTTGTTTTAGGAGATCTCGTTGTTAATTATTCAAATTTTGATGTAACTGAAGCCAAAAACCTGAAGGTTGAGGCAAGCTACTCCGATTTTGAGATCGGAAAAGTTGTTGCGATGAAAATTGAAAATGAAGGCGGCAAGACTGTGATAGGGCAGGTTGATGTTTTACAGATCACCTCAAAATTTTCAGATTGTGAAGTTGGTCAGGTTGCTAAAGTGCTCAATATCGAAAACGAATATGGTGGGTTTAAGGTCAAAAACATCCTTAAATCATTTACAAACCTGACTGTCGAAAATAGTTTTGGAGCAGTTGATCTGTATTTTGAACAAGGTTCTACCTTCAATTTTAAAGCAGAGACGTCCTTTTGTACGCTTGAATATCCAAAAGATATGGCCAGCTTTAGCATGAAAACTGTTTCACCCACCGAAAGTTCCTACGAGGGTGTGATGGGAAAAGGCACTTCAACAGGTGCTAATGCCGAAATCGAGAGTGAATATGGTGGCGTAACCATTATCTTTAAATAGCTTTAACTTGTAAATCGAATTAATGTCAAATTTAAAAAAAGAACAAAATGATGAAAATGATGAAAATTAATGTGTCGGCGGTAGTATTAATTCTGATGTTTTTGCTGGTTTCAGGCCAGGCAAACGCACATTTTTCCGTGGTCAGAGGTGACGGAAAAGTGATTACCCAGGACAGAAATACTTCGCCTTTTTCGGCGATAACCGTTTCCTGTTCGGCTGATGTTTATATCCGTCAGGGAAATTCGGAGGCAATCAAAGTTAAAGCCGACGAGGATGTAATAAATCAGATTACAACCAACGTGAGTGGCGGTGTGCTTGAAATTGATGTCAAAGGCAACAATTGGAATGTAGAAGTGATGGAAGTTTATGTTACCGTTAAAAATCTTGAAAAGGTTGTGATTAACGGATCAGGGGATGTTAAGAGTGATAATACCATCGAAGGGATCGATTTTGATGTGAATATCAATGGCTCAGGTGATGTTGTACTCGACTTGAATGTAAAGAGCCTCGAAACTAAAATTAATGGTTCAGGTGATGTAAAAGTGTCAGGCGTTCAGGGAAACTTTAATATGAAAGTTGGAGGATCGGGTGATTTTATTGGCGAAAACCTGCGGCTTGAACTCTGCGAAATTGAAGTAAATGGTTCTGGCGATGTTAAATTGAGTGGTACAGCTAACCTGGTAAAAATTCGTCAATCAGCTTCCGGTGACGTCAATCTTTTTAATCTTCCCGCCGAGAATGTCGAAGCCCGCACAAATGGCTCCGGCGACGTTGTTGTTTTTGTTAATGGTTCTTTAAAGGCCAATCTGGGAGGTTCCGGCGATATAACGTACAAAGGAGAACCTAAAAATGTAGATGTTTCAGCCACTGGTTCCGGCGAAGTTTATCACAGATAAAGCATTCTAATTAAAAATAAATTCACTTTTAATAAATAAAAAAACAAATCAAAATGATCAAAAAAGCATTGGTAATCACCGCAAGCCTTTTATTAGGGTTAATCACGCTGGTTTCGGCAGGGTGCAATTACATCGACGGCATCGATGGAAACGGAAAAGTAGTAAAAGAAACCCGCAAGGTTGAGGCTTTCGACGGAATTAAAATTGGTGGGGCTTTTAATGTTTTCATTAGCCAGGGGAGCACCGAATCGTTGGTTGTTGAAGCTGACGAAAATCTGATGAGCATTATCGAAACCGAAGTTCGTGGTGGAAAACTTGTTGTAAACACCACCGAAAACATCCATCGTTCGAAAAAACTCGATCTTTACATTACCGTCAAAACCCTCGAAAGTATCGACATATCAGGTGCTGTAGAGTTAAAGTCGGAAGGAAAACTTGAACTTGGAAATCTTTCATTTGAAGGTAGCGGAGCATCAGAAATCGAACTGAATCTTACAGCCGACCATGTTGATGGTAACTTTTCGGGTGCCAGCGAAATTGATCTGGCAGGAAGTGCAAATTCATGCCGGTTAGAAATGTCGGGAGCTTCGGAGTTGGACGCCGAAGATTTTATCGTTAAAGAATTTGACCTCGAATTAAGTGGCGCCGGCGATGCCGAAATACACGTTACCGATAAGCTTAAGGCCCGCGCCTCGGGTGCTGCTAACATCAGGTATCTTGGCGATCCAAAAGTTGACAGCGAAGTAAGTGGAGCCGGATCGGTAAAAAAGAGATAATTGGTTTGAATCTGTGGAGCCATCTAAAAAGGCTTTCCTGGTATCATAAATGATTAGGGAAGCCTTTTTTCATTGTGGCAAAGGCATAAAATCCGGTAATTTTTAATGATTTCATTTTTGAGATGAAGGAAAAAATCCATTTTTGAGGATTTTTGTTTAGATGTTAACTTAATCTTACTTCTTTAAATTCAATGCTTTGAGTGCGTAGTCCGTATTTTCCTGATGGCTATTTACCCTCGCAAACTGATAAAAATATTATCTTTATGGAAATTTTTCAACCAACAGTTTTTCGTTCATTTAACAAATTTCAACGATTAAAAATGAAGACTAAAGTTACTTTTTTCCTGCTTTTTGCAGCCATTTCCGGACTGGTTTTGCTTCAAAATTCAATCAGCCCTACGCCAAAAAAACAATTTGCGGTTACTATTCCTGATGAACCCAATCTAAAAACACTCATCAGGATGGAATCGAAGCTGCATCCACAAAATCAGCCAAACGACTGGCTGGCCATGCAAAGGATGTATCCTTACAACCAGATAAAAACGGAATCTTACGTTCAGGCTATGAAAGCTGGAGTTGCACTTCAAAAGCAAAACCAGGAAAAGCTCAACTGGGAATTGGCCGGTCCGACCAACATCGGTGGCCGGATTACCGATATTGAAGTAGTTGCCGCAAATACCGACATTATTTATGTAGGCGCAGCAACTGGAGGGATTTTAAAAACAACAAACGGAGGCTATGATTGGGAGAATATTTTTGATGATGCGCCGGTGATTTCGATCGGCGACCTGGCCATTGACCCCAACAACAGCGACATTATCTACGCGGGAACCGGAGAAGCAAATTCGTCGAGTTTTAGTTTTTTGGGTAATGGAATGTACAAATCCTACGATGCCGGCGAAAACTGGGAATACCTGGGACTCGAAAATTCGGCTTACATCGGGCGCGTTGTTATCGATTATTCAAATTCGCAAAGGGTTTTTGTTGCAGCCTGCGGAAGCCTTTTTTCAGATAACGACCAACGTGGAATTTACCGAAGCCTCGATGGCGGCGGGAACTGGCAAAGAGTGCTTTTTCTCACCGATTCTACTTCCGGAATCGACATTGTCCAGCATCCCGAAAATCCTGAAATTTTATATGCTGCGATGTGGGAGCGCATTCGCGGATTGAATTACCGGCGTTCTTTCGGAAATTCATCGGGTATCTGGAAGTCGGAAAACGGCGGTGATACCTGGTCTGAATTGACCAGCGGCCTGCCAACCGGAAATGATGTGGGTCGGATTGGTATTGATATTTCAAAATCAAACCCAAATGTGCTTTACGCATTTTATGATAACCAGTCGTTTGTAGGGGTTTATAAAACAACCAACGGAGGAACTTCATGGACTGCCACAAATCACAATTCCATCCAGGGAATGAACAGCAATTTCGGATGGTATTTCGGGCAAATCAGGGTTGACCCAACCGACGAAAACCAGATTTATGTGATGGGCATGGAAATGTACAAGTCAACCAATGGCGGGAATTCCTATATTGGCCTGGCGGGTTACTGGAATTTTGATGAAATTCATGTTGACCACCACGCCATGTGGATTGATCCTGCCACAGGAAGAATTTTCCAGGGCAACGACGGGGGCCTCTATATCAGCGATGATGATGGATATGCATGGGAAAAAATCAATAACCTCCCCATTACCCAGTTTTACGCCATTGATATCGACTACCTGATTCCAGAAAGAATTTACGGTGGAACCCAGGATAACAACACCATCCGCACACTTACCGGCGATATCGACGACTGGGAGGCTATCCTAGGCGGTGACGGTATGTACACCCTGGTCGACTATACCGATCCAACTTTCATCTATGCCGAATCACAAAACGGAAATCTCAACCGATCTTCAAATCTTGGCTATACTTTTAACTGGATTGGCGAGCCTGCTGCTGCCGACCGTACCAACTGGTCGTCACCTTATGTTTTGCATCCCACCGATCCCTCGATTTTATACTTCGGAACCTACCGCATCTGGAAAGGCACCGAGCGCGGCTATTATTGGGAAATTGCCAGTCCTGATCTTACCAAAGGCGATGACGGTACAAGTTATCACACAATCACAACGATTGATATTTCTAAACTAAATCCAAATATGTTGCTTACGGGTTCCGACGACGGCCTGGTGCATATTACCACAAATGCCGGAGGTTCCTGGCAAAATATAACCGCCGGCTTGCCCGATCGCTGGATTACCAGCGTAAAATTCGATCCGTTCGAGCAAAATACAATTTACGCCACAGTTTCAGGATTCAGATGGGATGAAGCGCAGCCACACGTTTTTAAATCGGAAAACCTTGGCCAGACATGGGTCAATATCAGCGGAAATTTACCAGATTTACCAGTCAACGTATTTTTATGTGATCCGGAATTTGAAGACCGTTATTTCATCGGAACTGATGCAGGCCTTTTCAGCACGGACAACGGAGGAGATTACTGGTATGGAATTACTCCCGGAATGCCCAATGTTGCAGTTGTTACCATGAAAATTCACGAACCAACTTTGGATCTCGTGGTTGGTACTTATGGGAATTCCTGCTATCGCATCAATCTCGATGGCGTAATTAACCGCATCGAAAATGCTTCGGTCTCGGGAGATTTTGAGGTGAATATTTTTCCAAATCCGGTGAGAAATCAGGCAAATATTTCTTTCGAAAATCCAGATAAGGGACAGGTTTTGGTTCAGATTTTCGATCTGAAAGGCACTTTAATCAATACTGTTTTTGAAGGTCAGCGTGAAAAAGGAACACAAAATTTTATTTGGGATGCCGGTTCAACAGCTGGAAATAATTGTCCTAACGGCGTGTATCTCTGCAAAATTACCTGTGGGAAATTTACATCAGAAAGTAAAATTATTCTGATGAAAAAGTAATTCGACTCCCGATAGCTATCGGGGTGATAATTTGACAAATGAAACTTAGACGATAGTACTTTTTTGGAATCAAACTTTGGTTTTTATGAAAAATGAATTAGCTATGAAACCATTTTTAAGCATTTTAATCGCAGCAATGTGCTGTTTTCAGGCATCAGTGTTTGCTCAAACGGGCAGCAATACAAAGGAAAGCAAAGACGGTGAATGGACAATAGTAGAAACTTTTCCTGTCCCTGGAAAAGCTTCAGGCCTTGCCTGGGACGGGCAGTTTATCTATTTCGGACAATATGGTGTAGCTGGTGCTCAGATTCAAAAATTAGATCCGGCTACCGGTAATATTTCCTTTGTTTGCAATGGCCCTCAGGAAGATGCCTACGGTCTGACCTGGGATGGCCAGTATCTCTGGACCACCGATCATCCCGGATCTTACGATCCTGGAATTGCTTATCAGTTTGATCTCACCGGAGCTGTAAACTACCAGTTCGAGTTGCCGGCAACGTACATGGGTGGAATTGCCTATGACAATGGCCTGTTTTGGACGGCTGCCTACTACAACCCCGATGGCCATATTTATAAAGTGGATAATCAGGGTAATGTTTTAAAAGAATTTCCAACTCCCGGCGCTCAGCCCTGGGATATTTGCCTGCAGGACGAATTCCTCTGGATTGCAGATTATAACGACAACAAATTGTACAAAGTTGACACCATCTCCGGCGAATTGATCGAAACTCACCTTGCCGAAGACCAGAAACCCGCCGGAGTAGTTTACGATGGTCAGTTTTTATGGTACGTCGATGGCCAGCTTAGCAGCCCGAGCACGATTTACAAGGTTGATCTGGGAGGTGTGGGAACACCGGTAATCAGCGTCCCAGTCACAAACTGGAATTATGGAAATGTTGCTGTTGGCGATTCATCAGTCTGGGATATGGTTATTTCAAATATCGGGACTTACGAATTATCGGTGGATAATGTGCTCATCCAAAATGCGGTTCCAATTTTTTCATGGGAAGTGTATCCCCAAATCATTGCTCCGGGAATTTCGACAGAAATTACATTAATCTTTAAGCCTACCGAAGTTGGATCACTAAACACCATCATTACCATTCAATCCAGTGACCCGGTGACTCCGGAAGTTGAAGTGACTTTAACCGGTGAGGCAGTAATTTCGGGACCTTCAATTTATCTTCCGGAGACTTCGCATAATTACGGAAATGTCAGGCTAAACGCCACAACCCGTTGGTTTTTGCCTGTCGTGAATATTGGTGACGCAAACCTGGTTGTTACTGAACTGACCATTTCTGATCCCGCTTTTTATCTTGATGAAAATGTCGTTTTGCCAATAACTTTGGCTCCTCTCGAAACTACAGCAATCGGAGTCTGGTTTCATCCTGTTGACGACATTAGTTACTCCACAATACTGACCATTCATAATAACGATCCTTCCCAGCCAGCGATAGGTTTATCCCTCCTGGGAAATGGTGATGAACAAGTTTTACCGATGGGTGAAATGATCTGGCAATATGTAATTGATGCTGGTTGGGATAACAGCCCCAAAGCCATTGGTTCAATTCAGGATGTTACCGGCGATTATGTTCAGGATGTAATCGTAGGTTCCGAAGATAATTTTGTACGGTGTTTTAATGGAAATGCTGCTGGGACAGGTGATGTAATCTGGGAATACGAAATTTATGCTGGTAACACTTACCAGCAAAATTGCCTCTCCTTTTTGCAGGATATCAATCAGGATGGATTCCAGGATGTAGTTTTTGGCACATCCGGCGGCGACCGTTCTGTTACTGCCCTTTCGGGAAAAACAGGTACTTTGTTATGGACATTCCCGACAAATATGTGGGGCGATGGCGGATGGGTTTACCAGGTTGATGTAAAATACGATTACAACAGCGACGGTGTAAACGACGTTTTGGCCTGTGCCGGAAATGATGGTACGAATACTGGCCCAAAAAGGGCATTTTGTCTTGATGGAATTACAGGAAGTTTGATTTGGAGCACACCTACCGGTGGCCCTGCATTTTCGGTGATTGGAATTGAAGACGTGAACAATGATGGACAGCCAGATGCTTTTGCCGGGGCTTCCAATGTGAGCGAAACGCAAGGAATAGTTTATTGCATTAACGGTTCAAACGGAGGTGTTCTCTGGTCTAAAACAACGGCTTCAACATCGGTGTGGGCCTTATCACAATTAGATGATATTAATGAAGACGGCATTTTTGATGTTGCTGCCGGAGATTTTGGAGGTCATCTTTATGGTTTTGATGGTACGAATGGTGACCAACTATGGTCGTCACAGATGGCTGGCTCACCATTGGTTTTGCGGTTTGAGCGTTTTGGCGATGTTGACTTCGACGAAATCGCTGATGTTCTTGTTTCGAGCAGCAGCAACAATTGCATCGTTATCAGTGGTTTTGATGGAAGTAATATCTGGCTTACCCCACTCGCCGATAAAGCCTGGAACATCGACAGGATAAGCGACGTAACCGGTGATGCCATCAACGATGTTTTGGTGGGAACGCTTTACACAAATAATTATGCTTATTTTCTGGATGGATTAAACGGCAATATTCTAAAAGCGATAAATTTTGGCCAACCGGTTGATGCCATTGCAGCAATTCCAACCATTAATATTGATGGGGATCTTTCGATGGAAATGATGGTTGGCGGGCGTGAAGGAAAACTAGTCTGTTATTCCGGTGGCCTGGAATTTACCTGGGTTTCGGTTCCGGAAAATGAATCCAGCCAAAATGGGATTATTATCGATTGCAGCCCGAATCCTTTTATCACTGAGACCCTAATTTCGGTAAGTTCTGCCATCGAACATAATCTGAGTATTTCTATCTTTAGTGCAGGTGGCAGGTTGGTTTATGATTTTGGAAATAACAGGGTTTCTTCCAACAAAAACAGTTTTACCTGGAATGGGCTTGATTTAAATGGAACCAAGGCACCACGGGGTTTATACTTTATTGTTCTTGAAGAAGGAATTCATCAGAAAATTACGAAAGTTATTAAGTATTAATTCGACAATTGGAAGAGTGGAAGAATGGAAGAGTGGAAGAATGTGACAATTCGACAATGAGATTATTCGGCAATTGGAAAAATGGAAGAGTGGAATGTTGAGGTGTTAGCCGAAATCCCGCTTCGGCGGGAGAAGAATGGAAGTTTGAAAAATTGGAAATTCTATGATGTGATAATTCTTTTAAATTTAGTAAATCATCAATCTGAAATCATCAATCTGAAATCATCAATCCTAAATCAATGTCGTTTAGCTAACAAATATAAAATGGAACGCGGATCAAACGGATTTTCAAACGCGGATTAAAACTGTTTCTGAAACAAGAAATCCGCGAAAATCAGCGTTGCTTGCATCAGCGTTATCAGCGTCCAAATTCTTAATTAAACGACATTGAATCCTAAATCCTAACTCTGAAATCCAAAATCATAAATCATCAATCCCAACCCCATGATTTTTAATATTGAGGCTTTTACGCATAAAGGCGCCGTTCGTGAAATGAATCAGGATGTAATTCTGGTTCACGACCAGGTGAGGAATGAAGGGACATATTCGGTTATTATTGAAGGATCAACACGGTGTTTTGTTGCTGATGGAGTAGGAGGGCACCCGTTTGGCGATGTTGCCGCCGGTTTGTTGCTCCGGGAACTCAACGAAAAATTAATCGTAAACGAAAATCCTGAAAGAGAAAAATTGTCGGGTTTGTGCCATCAGATCAACCATCAGATCATCAGATTTGGCCAGGACCATCCGCAATATGAAGGCATGGCAACCACGTTATCGGGAATACTTTTTTACGAAAACCACTACAGAGTTCTAAATGCCGGCGATTCCCGGGTACTTTTGTTTCGAAATCAAAAGTTAAAAAACCTGACCCACGACCAGGTTTTGTCTTCCGAAATCCCAAACAGCCCCATCACCAGCTATTTTGGTGGTTTGATAAGTTCGTTGGACATCCTGATTTCTTCAGGACAGGATTTGGTAATGACCGACGACATTTTTATGGTTTCGTCAGATGGGATTTTCAAGGCACTTAGCAGTTCCCAACTCGAAAAAATACTCTCTAACTCAAAACCACTCCGCGAAAAGGCTGATTTTATTTTCTATAAAGCCATCCAAAATGGTGCGCCGGATAATATTAGTTGTATTTTTATCGAGGTTAAGAAAACTGGAAATAGCGGATAATTCGGTGCGACAATGGATGTTATATTTGATGATGTATTAAAAACAAAACCTTATCCCGAAGGACAACAGCCTGAAGGCGAAACTTTTGTTTCGAACCTTGCCAATACGGTTGCCTACCAGAGTTTCGACAACTTCCCTGATATCGAAATTCCTGAAAAAAATGTCCAGCTTCCAAAAGATGGCCGAACTTTACCCTATTTGTCGGTTTCTTCCGAAAAAAAACGTACTTCCGCACACCAGCTTGGCATCGGTGATAAACTGGAGTTGAATAGTTTAAAATACGAAATTACCGGAATGATTTCGGGCGAGGGAAAATCCGGCGAGGCAATTATTTACAAGGTAAAAAGCGAAAATGGTGCGGTGTATGCACTTAAATTGTATTACGAATTTGATGATGAACACCTCGAGCCTAGCGCCGACACTTTGCAGCGTATTCGTGAACTCAAAGGCCGCGACATCCTGCATCTTTTCGACTTTGGAACAGGCCCCAACAAGTACCTTGATAAGTTTTGCTTCGAAATCAGTGATTTTGCTGAAGGGGGTGACCTCCTTTTTGTCGAAAATCTTAAGGAAAAATATTCGCCCCAGTTTCTCGAAAACGTTGTAATAGCTGGAATCCACCGTGGAATTAAAGCCTTGCACAGCGAAAAGATTTACCATTGCGACCTCAAACCTCAGAATGTTTATTTTTTAGATAAAGCCCAGACCCAGGTTGTCATAGGCGATTATGGCTCAGCAAAATCCTTCGAAAAGTCCTCCGAAAAAGAACTCAGTCACACCACCATTACCAAAGGAACAGAGTTTTACCTTGCTCCCGAACAGGCTTTTGGTATCGTTTCGGAAAAGAATGATTATTACAGCCTCGGAATGATCGTGTTGCACCTGCTTTACCCCGAAAACGTCACCCGGAAAAACCTTCGCCGGATATTTGAACGCCGCACAAAAGGGGTTCAGATTATCGATTTTGAAGAAAAATATCAACACCTCAACCAACTCATCGAAGGCCTCACCCTTCAGGATTACAACAACCGCTGGGGGGAGGAGGAAGTCACAAACTGGCTGTTGGGGCGCGCCGTAAGCGTAAATTATGCAGCTTACGGAAACCGGAATTTTATCAGAATTGGTGATTCTATCCTCAGGTCCAGCAAGGAAGTTGTCGATTTTATCGAAGCAGGAAATCCTTTTTATGAAGCACTGATCGAGGATAAAGAAGGCTACAGCATATTATTGACGTGGGTTTCGCAGTTGCAGGGCGACGAAAACCGCCGCCTTTTTGATAAGATGATCTCCTACTACAAAAAATTTTATGGGATCGATTATGTTCGCGAAGCTATCCTCTTTTATTTTGCACCCTTGCGCACCGTCAGCATTGGCCTGGTAAAATTTGATTTTAACAATATTCAGAAATTAGCCGAAGACATCAATCAGTTTATTGCGATGCTTGATGATCGGTGGAAAATGACAGATTTTGCAACTTTGCGTTTCTATTTTTTCCAATTTGAATTTGCTGTCCGGCAGCTTCGAGTAAAATCCCCAGAGCCAGTAAAACAAATTATCGATGAAGCCTTTCTGAAAATTACCCGAATTATTGGCACCGATTATCAGCCTGACTTTTCAGAATTTATTGCCGGGCTTTTTGTAGAATTACGTAATGAGCACCTGATCAACATCTTCTATGCTTTTAATCAAAGCAGAGGTTTAAAGGATATAAATCGAAACCAATACGGTTCTCTGGATCATGTTTGCGCCTATTTTGAGAGTAATCCACGGAGCTACGATGATGCTTTTATGCTCCTTGAGCGAAAGGGTTATTTACAGCAATGTTCAAAGGAACAATTGGTTACGTTTGTTACCAGAAGCGATACTTGTCTTCATTTTTTGTTTAAAGGTAAAGATGATATCGAATTACTTGCAAGCGTGCTTAACGGGCATTTAGAGAGCCGGCAAAGCCTGGATTTTCTTTATGAACTATTTCGTTTTTATCAATCAGCAGGCTTCGATATTTTGAGGGTTGTTCTTTTGCGCCTGCTCGATTTCGAGAAACCATTGGAAGTTGGCGACGAGCAGATTTTTCTTTATCAGAAGGGAAATTTTAATAATAAAGTCAGAGATTTTTTTACAGCTCTCGATGACCTATGGAAAGTAGCTTCATTTAATGAAGTTTTGATGAAGTTTTTTGAGTTCGAATTTGTGATGCTTCAAATTGGACTGCACGACCGTATTGCCTTTAAATCGACAGTTAGCCCTGTTTTTGATAAAATTTCCAAAGCGATAAGAACTGCAACAGGTGATTTTGCAACATTGCGTGCAAATTATTACAAACAACTTTCCGACGAAAATATAATCGACCTGTTCTACCAGTTTATACCGGGCCGTTCGTTTCGTGCCGATAATCTGAAATCGTTGAACACTGTCGAAGAGGTGGCCTTGTATTTTGTGGCAAACCCCGAATTATATAATCAGAAAATCTGCTCCATCGAACTTGATGCATTTTTCACCTATCATAATCTCAATGCTTATCATGGGCTGGCTTTGCAGGATTTTCTGCTTAAAGTTTTCAGGAGTCACGCAACCATCGAAACCAGGGTTAAAAATATTGTTTTTGATATCCCGGTGGTTGGCGAAGCAACTGTTGATTATGATTATACCATTTTGGCAGGCGATTATTTCGAGTCCAAAGGAATTAAAAGCAGTGAAACGTTAAGTGCTTCAAAACCTGACAACGTGGTGATAAAAAAAGGCCAGTTTGCCAATGACGATTCGCTTTACGAGCGGTTTGTAAGCCAGGTTTTATCGAAACATCATATCCCACGTAAAGCATTGGCCGGACGATCATCCGAATCATTTAAACAAGTTCTTGCCAATAAGAAGCAGCTCGAGTATTTCAATAGTTACACGTTCATTCCCAACTACTTGCTTTATCTTTTTCCTGTTTTTGGGATGATTTTTTTTACTGCCAATTATTTGTTGGATCACTCAGTTTTTAAAGAAGTGATGTATAGCATTTCACCTTCAATCAATATGGTTTCGGTGCGGATGGCCCGCTCATACTATTCAATAGTGCTGTTTGCAGGTTACTCGCTTAATCTGCTCACCGGCATTTTGTTGCTTTTGCCGATATTAAGTTTCCGAAAGGAAAAATCCATGTTCAATTCATTTTTTGACTACCACGGCTCACTTCTAAACAGCCTGATGCTATTTTTCATTTTTGGCCCGCTCATTTTTATTGGCGTCTATTTTTTAATTGATCAGTTCTTTAGCGAAATTTTTGTCTTTGGAAAAAAGGCTGGCATTGTGCTCTCATCCGAGAAATTTGCCATTTTTCTTTACCTGTTTTTACTTACCCGGCTTCTCATCAAAATTGTGATTGCATTTTTCCAGACCTATAAAAAATTCAGGCTTTTGCCCTTGTTCATTTCAATTTTTATTTACCTCGTGATTGGTTATTTTACGATTATCATGCAAAATCAACCAAAAGCTGGCGTAAATGACCGAAAACAGGGAATGATGAACATCGGACATATTCATGAGGAAAAGACTGAAATGGCGGTGGCGTTTAAAATTCAACCGAAAATTACCGATTAAATGAGTGGACCCAAAAGCTATTCAGTGCGCGTTTTTGATAAGCACCTCCGACAGATTTTTGAACTTCGGTGTGAGCTGGAAATGTTGATGGCTGAGCTTAAAGAAAAAAAACTAACCGACGATTTGCGAGGGATACGTTATGAAAATGAAGCCTTTATCGAAAACGGGCAAAAAACTATGGAAGGGCTGCTGGAAATTTTTAGGCCTTCAAACCTGGAAACTTTAAATCAAAGCCAGTTTAACGAATTTTACAATCAATTTTCGGAAACAAGTCAAAAAATGGAGGTTTTGAAAATTGAGTTCGATGATGAACTGGCCCGTTTTAAAAGCCTCGAAACGAGTTATCAGGTTTATCTTGAACTGGAAATCAAGGTAAAGGAATTTGACGGAAATTTCGAAACCATCAAAAAGCAATTTCTGAATCACATCAGGCAAAACATTCCAGAAGCTTCCAAATACAACGAATTGGCTGAACACGCGGCCAAAATACGGTTTGATTTTGCTTTGCCACCTTTTTCTGAAGATTTCAGGCTAAAAGCTGATTTGATCAAAACCCAAATTGAAAATAGTTTCGAGCAAAGCAAAAAGCAACTGAATTCGTTAATCAGCACGCAATTTTCGGAAAACGAGGCTTTGGTTGGCAGGGGTAAAGTTTTTTTGGTTTCCGGCAAGGACGACCACCATGCTGCATCGGTTGGTAAAACTGAAAGCAGCGAGGAAATCCTAACTAAAATCAGAGAACTGTTAAACGGAATTTCTGACCCAAAACTAGCCCAGCATTTTCAATCGAAATTTGCAGACTTACTTCAAAAGCATAAAATTTCGGAAAGTTATTTTTTTACCGAATTTATTGGCGAAATCAGGAACGCTCAGTCCCAGGAAGCGTATCGGGTTATTTTGATGCACGTTTTAAACCAGTTAAAAGCGCATCATTTTGAAAATAATATGTTGGAAAAATCGGCAGAACTCGAAACAAAAATCCTCAGTTTTCTGGAGCACGACCGCCTGAAAAAGGAATATTGCGATAATTTGGCTTCGGCTTTAAATAACCTGATCGAAAACGATAAAATTGCACGCAAGGAGCGGCTGGTGCACGAAGAAGAAATTAAATACATCAAAGCCCGGACCATTGCGGGTTTAAGGGATTTGAACTATGAAGTAATGACCGACATGGAGGTGATTGATTTTGAAAAGGATGATGTGTTTTTGCTCGCTGTGCCCAACCAGGAAAATTTCATCAATGTTCGGTTTGACAACGAAGGCAAAATGTTATATAATTTTCTGATTCCTGAAAACCGCAACGAGCTGACCCATGAACAGAAGGAAACAAGGCTTGCCGAAATGGACGAAACCTGCACGGAGTTTAAAAAAATGCTCGGACATCTGAAATCAGAAGGGTTGAATATTGACCTCAAACATGAGATTTCATCCTCCGAAAAGGCGCTCGTTCAGATTCCTCCAAAGTTTAAAGCCTGGGTTAAAAAATCAGTTTCAAAAAAGGGAAAAAAGAACACTTTAAATAATCAACGATTTTTGGAATAGAATTTAATCAATGAAAAAGATAATCAGAAAGCTGTTGTTGATGGATAAACACGTTTGTCCGTCAGAATTTTACTCAACGTTGGATATTGGCCTCCGAAAATATATTCACGATGCCAACAAAATGTTTTCGCCTTACCTTAAAGCCGGTCAGTCGGCTGCTGACATCGGATGCGGACCTGGTTTTTTCTCGGTTGGATTAGCAAAAATTGTTGGCGAAAGTGGCAAGGTCGTTGCCTGCGACATTCAGGAATCAGGGTTGGATATGCTTACCAGGAAAATTAAGGGTAAACCTTTGGAAAGAACCATCTCCGTTCATCAATCGACAATTCAAAGCATCGGCTTAAGCGCAAAATTTGATTTTATCCTGAATTTCTGGATGCTTCATGAGGTTGACGATAAAGAGCATTTCATAACCGAAATCCACGCCATGATGAAGCCTGAAAGCTTTTATATGATTGTTGAGCCACGGTTTCATGTGCCCCTCAAAGCCTTTCAAAAGGAAGTTAATATCGCTCTGAATGCAGGATTAAAACCTGTTGGTCATCCCAAAATCTGGATGAGCAGGAGCGTAGTTTTTAAACTCCGGTAATCATTCACCACTTTTCGATAGCTTTATTTTTTGTGATTGCGGCGATTTCTTTAATTTTGGACGCCTTCATCGAAATTGGCAAGTCGGGGGCAGTTTTTTTATGAATTTTAAAATATCACAATATGTCAGATTCCGACAGAAAGTTTTTTCCGGGATGGATGCAGGAGTTTAAACGGTTTCAATCGCTCAAATCGCAGTTTTACCTTTACGGAAATGTTTACGATTGTTACTATTTTCCGGTGAATTATAAAGATGCATCAAACCAGCACGACTTCCAATGGGCGCGGTTTAACGACATCCAGCTTTTGCTGAAGCTTTATCTTAAAAATGAAGGCTTCGAAATAATCGCCTATTACGACATCATCGATGGCCTTGATATTTCATCCGACCCGGTCACTGACCTCAATCGTGACAATATTATCAGCTATTTAATCGATAACGTACCTCATGCAAAATCTTTTCTCGATTCGAAAAAGATCGGAAATGTCGAGAAAAAACTCTCGGACGCCTTGTCGTTTTTCAGGTTGCTGATGTCGAACAACAAGAAGGTTTCGGCTGGAATCATCAATTACAGCTCCCGGTTTTCGGGCGATCCCAACAGCCTGAACGAAGATGAGCGGGTGATTTTCCTCAAATTGCTCAAGTCGGCCCAGGACGCACGGCTTTTTCCTGAAAAGGGCGGAATGCGCAACATCCTGATCTTCCTGTGCGACAAACTCAACGACATCCCAAGCTGGATTTTGCTTGAGAATCCGCTCACCAAAGGCATCGAAATCAAAAAACCCAATAAGGAAGAACGAAACCGCTTTTTTAGGGTTCAGGCCCAGCGTTTTTACCACGAAGGCGAAGCTGTGAATTTTGAGGAAATCATTAGCATTTTTGCCGATCTTACGGATGGCCTGGCCAATCAGGAACTCGAAAACCTGATCACCATTTCGCAACAGGAAAAAATCCACATCAACAACATTCAGCAAATCATCGATCTGTTTAAATATGGAACCCGCGAAAATTTCTGGGAAGACCTCGAAAAATCCAAAATCGAAAATGCCGGAAATGAACTCAAAAAGCGGGTGATGGGGCAGGACCCGGCCATCAGAAAAAGCGTCGAGATCATTCGCCGCGCTAAGCTGGGGCTTCATTCGATTGATGTTAAAAACACCAAAAATAAACCCAAAGGGGTGATGTTTTTTGCCGGTCCAACCGGAGTTGGAAAAACCGAGCTTGCAAAATCGCTTGCCGAACTCATTTTTAATGATGAAGATGCCATTTTGAGGTTCGACATGAGCGAGTATAACGATTCAAACTCCGACACCAAACTTATCGGATCGCCACCCGGCTATGTGGGTTATCAGGAAGGTGGACAGTTAACGGGCCAGGTAAGCGCCAAACCTTTTTCGATAGTGCTTTTTGATGAGATCGAAAAGGCTCATCCCGTAATTTTCGATAAATTTCTCCAGATTCTCGACGATGGCCGGCTTACCGACGGGAAAGGTGAAACGGTGTATTTTACCGAAACACTCATTATTTTCACCAGCAACCTCGGCGTTTACACCGAAGATGAGCACGGACGGCGGATTCCAAACATCAATTACAGTGACAGCTATGAGGTGACTTCCAAAAATATCATGTCTGAAATTCAGAATTTCTTTAACACCAAACTCAACCGCCCCGAAATCCTCAATCGTTTTGGTGACAACTTTGTGGTTTTCGATTTCATCAGGCCCGACATCGATAAAATGATTTTGCTGAAAAGCCTCAACATGATCAGGAAAAATCTGTTGAAACAGAAAAATTGCAATTTTGAATTTGACGAGCAGTTTGTCGAAAAGTTCAGACAATATTATATTCTCAACAACCTCAACAACGGAGGCCGTGGCATCAACAACCGGGTTGAAACCTACATCAAAAACGGCATCGCAAATTTTATGTACGAGCAAAATACCTCCGAAAACCTTAATTTCAGGGTTGTGGTTGCCGAAGATGACGAAAACAAAGTGAAGTTCGAATGTATTGGAAAATAAACAGGATTCAGTTTCCGGTTTATAATCTTGGCCCCGGAAAGCGGCTGGCCATCTGGGTTCAGGGCTGCAGCCTGGCTTGCAAAGGATGCATTAATCCTGAACTCTGGACCGAAAATGGTGGCAAAAACATCGAGATTGCCTCACTTGCCTCCTCGATTCTTACCATAAAAAACCATTTCGACGGCATCACCATCACCGGTGGCGAGCCTTTTGAGCAGTACAATGCGCTCGTGGCTTTCGGAAGTTTTATAAAAATGAAATCAATCCTCAATATTTTGGTTTATTCGGGTTTTACCCTGGAAGAATTGACCAAAAAATTCCCCGACAAATTATTCATGAATTCGCTGGATTACCTGATTGATGGACGTTTTGAAAGGGATTTCGCCGTCAGCGACAACATTCGCGGTTCATCTAATCAGAATTTCTATACTTTTGAAGGCGGGAAAAGTGTAAAGGACAACAATCAGTTTTTTAATGGAAAATGGTCGCTTAATGTCACCAAAGCGAACCAGATTTTTATGGCCGGAGTGCCTAAAAAGGACGATATGAATAGTTTGATCGGATATTTAAAAGATTCAGGAATAAAGCTTGACTTGTAAAGATGTACAAAATTACCTGCGATTATTGCTTTGAAGACAACGAATTTGATGCTCCGGATACAAAGCCGGCGGTGTGCAAATTGTGTAATTCACCCATCAGTCATCTCGAAGCCAGGGATTCGGATGAAAAATTCAACATCGAAATCGAGTCCCACAAGGTAAAACGCCTCGATGGCCTCATTTTAATTTATGAAAAAACAAATGCCTGGATTGATATTCCACATGCCGAAATTATTGTCTTAGGTCGCCAAAGTGTAGGTGCCGATGTTTTTTCAAAGATCCCACAGATCAGCCGCGAGCATTGCAAAATCGAGTATCTGGATGGAAATTACGTACTCACCGATCTTAACTCCCTCAACGGCACATTTATCGGTCAAAGCAAGCGTGACTGTCACAAACATATCCAGGAAAAAATTAAAGATAACGAGGTAATTTATCTCGGAAGAGAACCTTTCATGGTTCAGTTGAAATTTAAAACTGTTGATGCTGAAGAAGAAAAGCCAGACCAGGAGTCACTTGAAGAAATAAAAATGAAAAAGTTTAAGTGCCGGGCCTGCGGTAAAATCCACACTATGAACCTGCTCATCTGCGACGCCTGCGGATCATACGGGCAGGTTGAAGTTTTGGAAGATTAAAACGCCGAAGCAGGAAACCTTTTACCGTTTAAGCAGTCTTTTGTTGAAATTAGTACACGAACATTAAATCAAAAATATTTTGCAAATCGTTTTTGCATGCTCACGATGAACATCATAATATCCGGAACCAGCCGTGGAATTGGTCATGCTTTGGTAAAAAAAATCTGCGAAAGCGGCAATCATCAGGTTGTTGCCATTTCGAGAGATGCAGCTAAATTGGAAATACTCAAAAATGAGTGCCTGCTCCTCAACCCTAACGCCAGGGTTTTTCCGGTTTGTTTTGACTTGTCGTCAGCATCCTATTCTTTTGAACTACTCCCATCGGTTTTACGCCATTTTGATGTGATTGATGTTTTGGTAAATAACGCCGGAACACTGATCAAAAAAGAGTTTTCGGAGTTTTCGGATGATGATTTCGATGAAATCTTTTCGGTTAACGTGAAATCAGTTTTCAAGCTCACCCGTGCGTTGCTTGCTTATTTTAACAGACCGGCTCATATTGTCAACATCAGCAGCATGGGTGGTTTGCAGGGAACTTCCAAGTTTCCTGGACTTTCGTTATACAGCGCATCAAAAGCTGCTGTTGCTGTACTTTCGGAGGTCATGGCCGAGGAATTCAAAGATCGTAAGATAAGTGTCAATTGCCTGGCTTACGGCGCCGTTCAAACCGAGATGCTTGCCCAGGCTTTTCCCGGTTACACCGCTCCTTTAAGACCCGAAGATATGGCCCCTTTTGTTGCAAACTTTGCGCTGACCGGCCATCATTTTTTTAATGGTAAAATTTTACCGGTTTCGTTATCTACACCTTAATTGCCTTTTGGAATCATGCAAGCCGAAAAAATCAGCCATCACGGAATTATCAAAGCAGTCACACCCGAAACTATTTCGGTTGCCATCATTGCACAATCAGCTTGTGAGGCCTGTCATTCGAAGGGTTTATGCAGCGTTGCCGGTGAAAAGGAAAAAATAATTGAAGTTAAAAACACCGCTACTAATGAACATAAACCAGGCGAGGCTGTTTTTGTGACGATGAGTCCTAAAATGGGTGTAAAAGCTGTTTTATGGGGTTATTTTGTGCCGTTCTTCATCATGCTGGCAACATTGATAATTGCAGTTAAAGCCACAGATAATGAAGGTTTTTCAGGTTTGCTGGCAATAGCAGTTCTTTTACCTTATTATGTTATTTTGTACTTACTGCGCAGAAAATTGCAAACAGTTTTTGAATTTAAAATCGAGACGATCTGAAATATAATAATCATCAACAATAAAATTCCAACACTACAAAAATGAGAAATTTTTTATTAATGCTATTCTGCAGCCTTTTATTAGCCGGCGCAGGTTTTGCCCAGCAATCCGGTGGGCCGAAAATGGTTAAAAAGGCTAAATATTTTGATAAAACCCCGCCATTAAGGGACATGAAAATTGTTATGCCCGGTGAGCGTAAACGCGCCTGGAAAGACGGAATCATAAAAAACGAATCTGTTGAACTCTTGGGTAACGGAGCAAACACTGTAAACGAAAATATCGAATATTCAAATCTGCAGGAAGCCAAAGGTGCGGTTCAGTCGAGGGGACCATTGTATAGTTTTGACGGTGTTGGAAATGTTAACGGCGTGTATCCTCCGGACACCGACGGCGACGTTGGCCCTAACCACTATTTTCAAATGATCAACCTGTCGTTTGCTATCTGGGATAAATCAGGCAACAAGATTTACGGCCCGGTGGATAACAGCACTTTGTGGGCAGGATTTGTTGGTGCCTGGACAGGGCACAACGATGGCGACCCTATTGTTTTATACGATGAAATGGCTGATCGTTGGATGGCATCGCAATTTGCAGTAAATGCCAACAATGGAAAATCCTATCAGTTGGTTGCAGTTTCGGCAACCGGTGATCCGCTTGGTGAATACTACCGTTATGCTTTTGAATTTGACGACATGAACGATTATCCTAAAATGGGCATTTGGCCTGATGGTTATTATGCAACGTTTAATTTCTTTGGAAACGAATATTTAGGTGCTGGTGTTGCAGCCTTCGAACGCGACAAAATGCTCGTTGGTGACCCGGATGCACAAATGGTGTTTTTTGGATATTTTGCCAATAAATACAGCTTACAACCTTCTGATGTTGATGGAGAAAATCTTCCTCCGGCTGGTTCGCCAAACTATGTTGCAACCGTTAATGCTTCCGGAAGCAAGCAGTTTGAGATTTATGAATTTAAGGTTGACTGGGAGACACCTGCAAACTCGACCTATCAATTGGGAGTTACAATCAGCCCGGGGTCATTTAATAATAATTTCAATAATGGAATCACCCAGCCAAACGGCAGTGGGCTGGATGCACTTTCAGGAATGCTGATGTACAGGCTCGCTTATCGCAATTTTGGCACCCACGAAACCATGGTCGCCAATCATACCGTGAATGTCAGCGGTCGTGCAGGCATAAAATGGTACGAATTCCGGAAAGAAAATGGTGGCGAATGGTTTACCTACCAGCAAGGCGTTTATGCCCCAAATGATGGCATTAGCCGTTGGATGGGAAGTATTGCCATAAATGCTTACGGCACAATCGCCCTCGGTTTTTCGGTGACTAATTCGAGCACTGTTTTCCCTTCGGTAAGATATACCGGAAGGCCGGTAACTGCGCCATTAGGCGAGATGACCTATGAAGAAATTGAAATTGTAACCGGAACCTCTTCACAAAGTGGTGTTTCGCGTTGGGGCGATTATTCCAATTTATCAATTGATCCTGTCGATGATTCTACTTTTTGGTTTACAACCGAATATATGCGTGGTGGCTGGAGAACCAGGATTGCCTCCTTTAATTTTGCACCAACGCTGCCTCCACAGGTAAATGCGGGTGATGATGGTACCGTTTGTCAGAATACCCTTTTTACAACCAGCGGCAACGTGGTTTCAGCAAAATCATGGATATGGTCAACATCCGGTGACGGCATGTTTTCTACTCCTGCAAACCTGGTTACTTATTATCTGGGCGGTCAGCAGGATAATGCAAGCGGACAGGTTACACTAACACTTTCTGCTAGCGGTTATCTTCCGGGCATACAGGCTTCCGATGACCTGATTCTGAATTTCATCAAAAACCCCGTGATCAATGCCGGAAACGACACCACAATAAACAGTTTTACAGTTTTCAATACCCAGGCTGTAGCAGCGAATTATCAGTCGGTGGCATGGACAACAAATGGCGACGGCTCTTTTGCAGATACAACTGTACTTGAAACCATTTATGAGCCCGGGATTTTCGATATTGCCAATGAAGGCGTCAAGCTAACGCTGATGGCTCAACCGCTTGATCCATGCATTACCGTAAAAACCGATGATGTAAATGTTACACTAAACCCAATCGTTGGGCTGAACGAACAGAACGATAAAATTCAACTTTCCGTTATTCCAAACCCAACGGGTGGCGAATTCATGGTCAGGGTTAATTCAGATGAAAACGAGCTGGTGCTGCACATTCTGAATGCTTCCGGTGAAACCATTTTTACCGAAAAATCCAGTAAAACCCAACGAGAATTCAGCAAAGGATTTGACTTCCAGTTTCTGCCAAAAGGAATTTATTTTGTAAAGATCGAAAGTGGCCAATTAACAAAGACCGAAAAGGTTGTGATAAAATAACCACTTCACAAAATCTAAAAAACCTCAAAAGTGTAGAAAGCTTTTGAGGTTTTTTTTTGGATTGAGATTAAACGCTGATAGGTCCTGCGGACGCTGTCAGGCTTAAAGAGGTGAATAAGAAAATAAATCTTTAATTGTTGCAACTGACTGACTGTCCAACTGCCGACTGCAAACTGGCAACTGCCGACTTCTGTCTTCCCTTTAGTCGCTGATATAGGAAACTTTGGCGTTTTTGTATTCAGGCTTTTCGAGTTCTTGCGACATATTGAGGATGGTGGTGAATGGCCCTTTGGAAATCGTCAGGTTTACAAGCCAGGTTGGTACGTTTCCACCAAGATCTATCTTTAAAACAAATTCAACCAAAATATTTCCGCAACCTTTGGGTGTAAAAGTCCAGCAGGAATACATTTCCGGAACCCTGACAAAATCTTCTGCCTCGGGGATATAATCAGCGTCTCCAAACGAAACACTGGTAATTACTTTTGTCGACAAGTCCTGGTGCAGATTGGTAAGGGCAACCATATCACGGTCGCTTACCGGCCACGGAGCCTCCGATTGCCCATAAAATACCCACGAAAAATCGCCGTCTTTTTTAAGGATTTCAGCATTTTTGTTGGCATAAACCCAATTATGGTGATTTCCGACATCCTTTATCAAAGTAACAAGTGCCGAAAGCGTGGTGTGCATCAGCATCTGGGTTTTTACTTCTTTGATTGGAGAATCGGCTGTTTTGTTTGTAAAAACTTGAATTCCATGATCTTCCCGCACAAATTTCCAGGAATTATCTTCCTGTGAAATGATAGTATTACAGCCTAAATACATGAAAAATATCCAAACGAAAAGCTTTCTGAGCATAGTTTTGATTTACCTGACTTTGAGTATCGCCGGCAAAGGTACTTGTTTTGGGAATACTTGATTTAGAGATTTTTATTGTCAATCAGAATTCCGAAAAATGATAAAACCTCAACCAGATGCCCGAAAACCACCCTGAATTGATTAGTTTTGATGCCACTAATCTTAATGAATAATTCTGAGCAGTCAATCAAGTAGTAAAATTCATGCTCTCAAATTTTAACAACCATGGAAGATCATCAAAAACTGGTAAAGACTCTTAAAATGCTCTTAACGTTGGCAAACGGAATCAAACATTCGGTTCCTAAACTAAGCGACAACTATGAAATTTCTCAAAGGACGGTGCACCGGTACATTTCATCATTTCGTGAAGTTGGCTTTGCCGTCGAACAGAAGGATGGATTTTACTGGATCAACAAAGTAGAAAAGCCTTTTAAAGAGCTGCACGATTTGTTGTTTTTTACCGAAGAGGAAGCCCTCATCATCAAGCGGGCAATTCATCAAATCGAAGAGACCAATGTTTTAAAAAAGAACCTTGTCGAGAAGCTGTATTCGTTATATAATTATGGTAAGGTTTCCGAAACCATCGTCAGGCGCGAATATTCGGAAACCGTTCATAAACTTGCCACCGCGATTGTCGAAAAAAAGCAGGTTTTGCTTCGTGCATATCATTCGGCGCATGGCAACATTATCCGCGACAGACTCGTTGAGCCTTTCGATTTTACGCCTGGATATATTTCAGTCTGGGCTTTCGATCCGGAAAGCCGCACCACCAAACAGTTTAAAACAGCAAGGATTCAGTCTGTCACGGTTACAGCCAAACCATTTCTTTTCGAAAGCGAACATAAAAAGCAGGATATGGATGTTTTCCGCATCAGCACCAGCGAAAAAATTCCGGTCAAACTGCGTCTCAGCCTTCGGGCATATAGCCTGCTGATCGAAGAATACCCGATGGCCGAAGACTTCCTGATGACGGAGAATGACAATTTCTGGATTTTTGATGGCTGGGTTTGCAGCTTCGATGGCGTCGGCAGGTTTGCAATGGGACTGTGTGAAGATGTCGAAATCGTTGCCCCGCAAGGTCTCAGGGACCATATAAAACAAAAAGTTTGTAATCTGACCAAATAAATTTGCCGTTGACGGTAGTTGGCAATTGCCTGAAGTAGTTTTGCTGCATGGTTAATGACTAAATATTAGTTTTTTTCGCATCAAAAAAATGCAGCAATGAAACGCGTCGAATTTTTCAGAAATATATTGTTAGGCGGTCTCGGATTAATGATTCCGGGAACGATCTCAGGTGCTATTCCAAAAACTACCCTCTCACCATCCCCGTCCCCATCCTGCACAAAAGGCCCCTTAACATTGAATAGCCGGCAACAGATTACCCTTTTATCCTCCCATGTTGCCGGCTATCAATACCATAAAGGACACCTTGTCGAACATGGATTTACTGCGGGAGTTCCGCTATCCCTGGTTCGGGAACCCAAAAACCGCCACGACAGCAACGCCATCGCCATTTATTATGAACTTACAAAAATCGGATATATCCAGGCAGCACTAAACACCGTCCTATCGAATATGCTCGATCAGGGTGTTGTTTTGGAAACAACCATCACCGCCTTTAACCCCGAAATGCCAACCTGGGGTAGGGTAGAGGTTGAAATAGTATTAAACGCTGACAGGTCTGGCGACGCTGTCAGGTTTAGAAAGTGACCTGTCAGCGTGCGCAGCACCTCACAGCGTCGAAAATAAATAACGGAATAAACGCTGACAGGTCCTTCGGACGCTGTCAGGTTAAGTGACTTGACAGCGTGAACAGCTCCTGACAGCGTCGAAAAAGGAAGAAAGTAGAAATAAACGTTTTATAATGAACCGGAAAAAGAAAAAGTGTACTTTTAACTCGTAATCTAAACCAAAAAATAGAGTAAAAATCCCACAAAATGCGCATCAAAATCGAATTTAAACTTAGTGGAAAAAGGCAGGTGCTGCCACTGAATTATCAGTACCCCCTTAGTGCCTGGATTTACAAAGTGCTTGCCCGTGCCGACATGAAGTTCGCGGAATTCCTACATGAACAAGGCTTTCGGATGGAGAACCAAAAAACCTTTAAACTCTTCACCTTTTCAAATCTTCAATTTCCAACAAACACCTTTAGGGTGATTAAAGGCACCGACCGGATGGAAATATTTGCCGAAAGGGCTAAGTTAATTCTTGCTTTTCAAATTCCCGTAACCGCCGAAAAATTTGTTTCCGGTCTGTTCAGTGATCAACGCGCCGAAATTGGCGACAGAATCAGCAAAATCGAAATGGAAGTTGGAACGATCGAGATGCTCGCATTGCCAGTGTTAGCCGAAAGAATGATTATCCGGACACTATCTCCCGTTGTTGTAAGTAAAAAAACAGAGACAGACAAACAGGAACAGTACCTTAAACCCGGCGACCTGGAATACGAAGCACTGTTTTTCAAAAATCTGACCGACAAACACAATGCATACAACCGACATATTTCCCAGGATGAAGAACTTTTTGAACCGGCAAATCTGCATTTCCGGTGTCTAAGCCAAAACCCAAAATCGCAGTTGCAACTTATCAAAGCATTTACTGATGCCGAAGTAAAAGTGCGTGGCTATCGTTTCGATTTTGAGATTATTGCCCCACCCAGCCTGATAAAGACAGGCTTAGACAGCGGATTTGGAGCAATGAATGCTTTGGGTTTTGGGTGTGGGGAGGTGCAGCGTTAGTATGATTTTTAAACGAGTAGTTTTAGTAAATACAGGATTAGTAACATAAAATTGAGTTTTTTTTTGAAAACTAAATAAATTATCACAAACCATTAAAAATTTGAGTCATGGCAATCAAATTTACAGTAAGAGAAAAAGGACAACCCGGAGTGGTTGGTGGCGGCACCAAGAAATTTTATGCTGCAATTGTAACCGATGGCGAAGCAACTATTGATGAAATAGTGAAAGACATCGAAAAATTCAGTTCACTATCCGAACCCGATATTCGTGGTGTGATTGTGGCGCTGGAAAATGTAATTCAGAACAAACTTGCCGAAAGCAAGATTGTAAGGTTGGAAAAACTCGGATCGCTCTACCCGACGATCAGCAGCAAGGGCGAAGCAACCGAAGCAGAAGTTACTTCCAGCAGTATCATTGAAGTAGGCATCAATTATCGCCCAGGCGATAGGCTTAAAAAAGCCATTAACGATGCCGGATTCAAGAAAGTGTAAAATTCCACTTCCCGGGTAAGCCGTAAAAGTACACGTACTTTGCAGGTAAAGTACGTGTACTTTCTATCCAAAGTATGTGTACTCTTTAGGTAAAGTACGTGTACTTTCAGGGTGTAGTACGCTTTGTTCTTTGGGAAGGTAAGTGTGGTTTTGTGGTAAATATTAAATTAAAAAAAAATCTTTAATGAGTTTAGATACTGTACTTCAAATAGGCAAAGTTCTCCGTAATTCGGAGAATAGCTTAAAATATTTTAAATATGTAGAGCCTTGCCCAAAAGATATTAAAACAGGAGAATGGCCAATTTGTATTACGATTCCGGTAAATTCTGATTTTAACTTTGACTGGAATGGAATGAAGATTACGCCGGAGAATGAGCGAAGTAAACTTTACTACTTGAAGTTTAAGACTTCAGATAGTGATGGATTAGTAAAGTATGTATTTGGAGATATTTATTATGAGAAAAGAGCCACTGTAAAAAAGGACGGCCTTATTGAATCAAGCGAAGGTGGTTATTACAGGATAGAAGATCTCAATCGTGCTGCCGCTTATAGAGCAAGTTCCTTTCATCGTGGATTGAGTGATTACAGAGACATTATCAATTCAAAAAAGGACGATCCTAGTTTAATGATTAAACAATTTCATGAGGAATTAGAAAAAAACATCAAATACATTGAACGGATTCTTAAGTTTATTCCTGTCTGGCCATATTATTTTGAAAATAAAAACGATATTACCATCAAAACTTTTCTTGACGATGAAGAAAATCTCTATTCTATTTCTTTAGCACAAAATTTTCAGAAAACTTCAAATGCAAATTTGAAGAAAGCAGGAATACCATCTGAATTGTCCATTTGCAATGAGATTCAAAAAAAATTACTTTTTGATCTCACCAATTTGGCTGTATTCATACATTTTGAATTTCAGGAAAAACAACACTGGTACCATTTTATAGAGGACATGAACTTGTTGAATGCGAAAGTTCTTTCGGAATTCGTAGATAATACTGCAGATGGATTGGTTTTGAAAAAAACTCTTTATAAAACCCTTTGTTCGGGAGATAAAAAAAATGATATTCAATTTCCCTCATTCAAAGGTGCAAACAAACACAAATCAAAAAACTTTCAGAATGATAGTTTGCAGGACCTATTTTATGCGATAGATTATACAGGAAAAGGAAAGGTTATTTCTGGAACTGACATCAAACTAATAGTACTACCGAGAGGGGAAAATCTAACTACAAAAGATTATGATGACTTTCTTGAAAAAAGAGATGAAGCAAAAGTTATTGCTGGAAATAAAGCGATTATTAAAAACACAATTGATCCCCTTTTCAATTTCTTTTCTGATGATGAGAAAAATATCACTTCATTCGATTTGATATTCTGCAAAAAAGGAGGAATGTCTTCCCCTGATTCAGACTTAATTGAGCTTACGGGTTTAGAGAAAAGTAAATTAAGACAAACGAAAGAAAGAATTCATCGAATCTCGTCTGAAATTAATCAAGAAAGAAAAAACTTTCTCAGAACGGAGAAAGAATTAAACCCATTAACTATTGATTATTCGTTTCGTTGTATTTTAGGAAACCCACAAACAGATCCCAAAACCGGAAAAATATCATACAAACCCAATCCGAAATATCAATCGCACCTGTTAAAAGTTATCCCACTCATTTATTCCGATAACTACTCACATGACGAAGTACTCTTATCCGCTTTTATTCAAAATGTGGAGTTCAGTATCCGATCAGGAGATGCAAAATTTAACTTCTTAAAATTTGATTTAAAGTTTCTTTTAAAAATACAAAACACTAAAAACGATAAATTTATGGAAATTACATCATCAGAAAGTTACCAAATCGGACTCATGCTTGGAGGATTAGCAAGGAACTTGAGCCAGGAGATTAATTCATTTGAGAAAAACTATGTGGGTAATCTTACCCGAAGAATTGGAAACATGGCCGATTTCATTAAACTCAAAAATGAAATTGAGCAAAAACTAATCATGCACGACAAAACCAAATTTACCTTTCAAACTTCGTATGATCTTGCACAAAAAGTCAAGGAATTCCAGTCAAGATATGATAAAGAAGAATGTGCATTTGGCTTTATGGAAAATTACTTTAAGCCTTTTGCAAAAAAGGAAACACCTATTAATAGTACAATGGAAAATACAGATAATCAATAATCATCAAACTTTAAAATTTTATTAAAATGGAAAATGAATTAAAAAAATCAGAGATTTTGTTTTTGTATGAAACTTCGTATAACATCCCAAATGGCGACCCTTTCACAGGAGAGCAACGTTACGATGAAGAAACCAAGAAAATTTTGGTTAGCGATGTTCGAATGAAAAGATATGTTCGCACCTACTTTGAAGAAAAAGGATTACCAATTTATGTAAGCGAAAAAACAGGGGCTGGTAAAACAGATTCAAAAGGTGTCCTTACTTGGATTGCTGAAAATCGTAATTTGAATAAATTACTGGACATTGCAGAATTGCTGAAAGAACAAATTGATGTAAGGTTATTTGGAGGAATTTCAACATTAGGAGATGATGCAAAAAAGATTAAAATCGATGGAAAAGAAATGAAAAATGGGCACACTCAATTTACTGGCCCTGTCCAATTCGCATTATTAAACCCGTCACTGAATGAAGTCAATTTAAGAATGCACCAAAACACAACTCATTTCACTTCAAAAGCAGAAAATACACAAGGTTCAATTGGAACAACCACTTTAGTTCCTTATTCTTTAATTCAAATTCATGGGTGGGTAAATCCTAAGGTGGCAGAAAAAACTGGAATGAAGAAGGATGATTTGGATCAAATGTATCAAGCACTTTGGTATGGCACCAGCGGCGATGGAAGTTCTCATTCGCGCAGTAAGATCGGCCAAAACTCAGTACTCTTGCTTGAGATTGAATACTCAAAAAATAATCTAAAGGTATATGGGGTAGATAGATTGATAAAAATTGATCCTAAAGATGATAGAAAAGGAGAACAACTGCGCAGTATGGACGATTACAAACTTGATTTTTCAAAATTGTATGAAGCCGTTATTTCGGATAAAGTGGAAAAAATAAAATTTTATACTGAGATTGAGTCACTCAAGTTAGAATTAACTGGAAAACCGAAATTTGAAGCAATTAAGTTATGAAAGGCTTCCAACTTATCATAGAAGGTAATTGGGGGCATTTTAAAAAGCCGGAAACAAACAATAATCCTTTGTCTCACGATTTAATTACCAAAACGGCTCTGATTGGACTAATTGGTGCAGTTTTGGGGATTGAACGTGAAGAAATGAAAAGTAAATTCCCGCAATTGTCGGGTGATTTGCTTTATGGGGTTCAGTTGCTTAATCCGGTAAAAAAGATTTCATGGGGCTTTACCAGTCGAACTGCCATAAGTCCGACTGCTGAAGGAACACCAAAGTATTTTGAGTTTTTGAAAGACCCCAGATTTTTGGTTTCAATAGCATTAATGGACGAGCAATCAAATTCCATTTTCGAAGATTTCAAATTCGCTATAAAAAAAGAGGAGACTGTTTATCCACCAGTATTAGGTTGGCATAATTGTCCCGCAAACCTTCAGTGGGAATCAGAAGGTGAATTTTCGGAAATCAGAAATGGAACATTTGAAACCAAAGGATTTGTACTTGCCGAAGAACATACACCCAAGGATATTTCTGGCGGATTTCGTATAGGTTTTGACAAGATGCCCACTTTCCAGAACGAAGATTTCTGGAATTTGCCTGATAAATACAAGAATGTCATTTATCCTGATTTCCCTCACTCAATAACAGTTGAAGGAAAGTACTACGAATATCAATCATCAAAAGTTTTAGAACAATGGTGCCTGATATAAAAACATTCCGTTCACATCCCGACAAGTTTTTATTAACACATGTTCAGGGTGTGATAAATAATACGAAGAAGCTAACCAACTCCAAAATTGCGGAGTTGGTAGCTATTTTTCATGATCTTGGAAAGATAAACCCTAATTTTCAAAGAAAACTTGACTCTGAAAAAGCAGTGGGTGGCTATTCTAATCATTCCTATTTGTCAGCTTATGCTTTTTTCTGTGCCTTCGGTTGTTCCAGACAAAATATGGATTCATTGAAGCGGTTTCTAAAAGTTGATGATTTCACTCAAAATGATTTAATCGCATTGACAGTCTCAATTGCCAAACATCATGGTAATTTACCTGACTTTTCTCCAAGATGTGGAGAAAACGAAGCATTCGCAAGTATTCTATCAAAAGATGAAAATTCAGGATTGTACCAATTTCTTACTAAGGAGAAAAATCTGCCTGTTTATGAATTTATCAATCATTTTATCAGTGTTGATGATTTTCAGCAATTCCTTACAGCACAGAACGTACAAATAGGCTATACTGAACGGCTTGTTTTTAAAGGAGAAAATAACAAATCGGCTTTAGATTTCTTTTTAGATAACCAGTTAGCTTTTGCAAGTGTGATACATGCAGACAAAGCCGATGCTGGAAAAGTAGGAAATGTAATTGATGATCAACAAAAGGCTGTTCAAACATTTTCAGAAAGTTTTAGTTTCCAGCTTGATTCCTATTTGGGCAAACTGAATCAAAATTCCGACCTCAACAAGTTAAGAACAAAGTTAAGAGAGCATTCAATACAGAATATCCGGGAAGGGTTGAAAATTAATGAGCATGTTTATGAACTTACAGCACCAACTGGATCCGGTAAAACCCTAATGCTGCTTTCATTAGCATCAGAGATTATCAAGGCAAAAGGAGCAAAACGTTTAATTTATGGATTGCCATTTCTTTCTATTACTGAACAAGTTGAAGCTGAGGTTTTGAAAATATTTGAAGGAAATGAATCATTTATTCAACGGATAGATTCAAAATCGGAAAACCACCAATTCGAAAAGATACAGGCTGAGCTAGATAGTAACCCAACAGAAGAAAAGATTTCGGAAGCAAATATCATGGAGTTCCAGGTGAATACATTTGCGTATCCTTTTGTCATTACCACATTTGTCCGATTTTTTGAAACGCTGCTGAGTAATCGAAATGCGGAATTATTGAAGTTGCCGAATTTCTCAAACTGCATTTTTCTATTGGACGAAATACAGGCTTTACCTCCAAGATTATATGGATTCTTTGTGGCTTACATCAAAAAATTCTGTACAAAATTCAATAGCTATGCAATTATTTCAACAGCAACCCAGCCAAACTTTGGGTTGCCTGGGAACAATACAGAAGCAAAAAAAATCTTTTCCGATTATGAAAAACCAATTCCCTTGTTGCCGCTAAGTTATTTTGAAAATGATTTATTTAATCGGTATCAAATCGAATTCGAAAAAGAACCAATTGATTTAGAAACACTGAAAGAATCCATACTTTCAGAAAATCGATCCACATTGGTCATTCTGAATACAATTGATGATACTAAAGAACTTTTTGAAAAACTTCAAGATGAATTGGAAAGAGACGAACTGCTACTTTTAAATACACATTTTACCCCTCAACATCGTAAGATTAAGATTTATTTGGCCAAACGCAGGTTACGTCAGAACAAGCGAATAATAATTGTTTCAACCCAACTAATTGAAGCTGGTGTAGATATTGATTTTCCTGTTTTATACCGAGATTTTGCAACTATTGCTAGCATAGTCCAATCCGCTGGAAGGTGTAACCGAAATGGAAAACTTGATTCATTTGGCAGGGTAAAACTTTTCAAATTGCAGAATAAAGGAAAAATTCGTTCTGACATTATTTATCAGGGGAAAGACAAAGAAATCTTACGATTTACCAAAGAATCGTTCACCGAAAAGCAATATCAGGAAAAGGAGTTACTTGAGGTTCAGAAAGAGTTTTTTAATCGGATTCAATCAGAGTTGAACTTTGCTAAACATTCGCAAAATGGAATAAAGCCAGATTTAGATTTTATTAAAGATATTACAGATTGCCAATTTGATAGAATTGGAAAGTTTCAGTTGATTGATAAGCAATTGTTCGGTGAAGAATATCAATACTTTGTTCCCCGAAATCATCAAGATGCGAAATTTGAAAATCTTTTGAAATTACAGGATGAACTAATTGATTTGCTAAAAAACGGTTCTGAGTATGCAACAATTCGTCGTAAAAAGAAATCACTTGAAGTACAATTGAAAAAAATGTCTGGTCAAATTGTCCAGGTCCGATTAAATAGAAATCAAATCAAACCATTGCAAGGCAGCGAGAGGCATTATTTTTCCCTATTTAAAGTTGATGCCAATTCATATTCTTTTTCAAAAGGAATTGATTTAAAGGGTTCAGAGTTTATTTTGTAGCTTCCTTGGCAGTACTTCAATCCCTGTCAGGGGTTTAATTTTTTTAACCATGCACATCACCGGCACCCATTTTAACTATTACCAGATTTGCCAACGCAAACTGTGGCTGTTTGCCAGCAATATCCAGATGGAACATACTTCCGATCTGGTTTATGAGGGCAAATTAGTTCACGAATCGAGCTACGAAAGCCGCGGCGAAAAATACAGCGAACTCGAAGTTGATGGGATAAAAATAGATTTTTTCGATGCTAAGAATAAAATTGTTCATGAGGTTAAAAAGTCGGACAAACGCGAGCAGGCGCATCTGTGGCAACTTAAATATTATTTGTACGTGCTCCAAAAGAACGGCATTGCCTGCGCTTCGGGCATACTCGAATATCCAAAACTAAGGCAGCGCGAAGAGGTTTTTTTAAGCACCGTTGACGTCGAAGAAATTGAGTTGATGAAAATAAAAATTGCCGGAATAATTCAGACCGAAATGGCACCGGCAAGGCTCGCTGTGTCGCTGTGCCGTAATTGTTCGTACTTCGACTTTTGCTGGATCGGGGAATAAACAAGATAACAAGATTTACACAAGATTACAGGATAAACAGGATTAACATGTTAGGAGAAGAAATAAAGGAAGAAGAATTTTGCCCGGTGCTTGGCATCTTACGCTCTGCGCTTTGCACTTAGCGCTCTGCCTTCTGCAAAGAATGATTTTCAAACCGGATTAATAGCTTAAAATTATGGATATTAATAGAATTACTGAGGTTGTCATTGCATGTGCTTTCAGGGTTCACAATACTTTGGGAGCGGGTTTCCTAGAAAAGGTTTACGAAAAAGCGATGATGATTGAACTGGAAAGTACTGATTTGTTGGCGAAGCCTCAATTTCCCGTTCCGGTGTTTTACAAAGGAATAAAAATAGGCGACTATTATGCCGATATTTTAATAAACGATTGCCTGATAGTGGAGCTAAAAACCGTCGAAAACATTACCGTTGCCCACGAAAAGCAACTCATCAATTATCTGGCAGCCACCAATATCGAGAACGGTTTGTTAATCAACTTCGGCACTTCGGTGCAAATTAAACGGAAATTCAAAACCTACCGCCCAAAATCGTAACAAGATTACAGGATTTCAGGATTGACAAGCTAAAAAGCTAACAAGATTAAAGGATTTCAGGATTGACAAGCTAAAAAGCTAACAAGATTACAAGATTACAGGATTACAAGATGATGTGAAATGATGAATTTAAGACACAGTAAATTAAGGAAATGTCCTACAATTTTCGGAATCGAAATGAATACGGGGGTTTTATTCACCGGCTTCAATCCATTCCTATCATGTAATCTTGTTTTATCTTGTAATCCTGTAAAAAAAATAATCATGTATGAAGAAGACCTATTATCTTTTTAATCCCGGCAAGTTATCCCGCAAGGACAACACGCTCAAATTTACGCCCGTTGACGAATCCGGCAACGAGCAGCAACCGCGCTATCTTCCGGTGGAAGGCGTTGAAGAATTGTATGCTTTTGGAAGTCTTGATGCCAACAGCGCCTTGTACAATTTCCTTGGAAAAAACCAGGTTGGCGTGCATTTTTTCGATTATTATGAAAACTACTCCGGCTCGTTTATGCCAAAAGACCAGCTTTTGTCGGGTCGGGTGCTGGTTGAGCAGGTTAAAAACTATCTCAACAAAAAGCAGCGCATCGAGATAGCCAGTAGTTTTATCGAAGCAGCCGCCTTTAACATGACCAAAAACCTGAAATATTACGCCAACCGCGGCAAAGAAACGGAGGCTTTTATTACGGTAATGAACCATTTTGCCGAAAAAATTCCCTTAACCCGCGAAATTGACGAGTTGATGGGAATTGAGGGCAACATCAGGATGAATTATTACGAAGCTTTCGACACGATTGTTGAAGGTTTCGAAATGGACGGGCGAAGCAAACGACCACCTAAAAATGAATTAAATGCAATGATTTCGTTTGGTAACATGATGTGTTATTCGCAATGCCTGCGGGCGATTCATCAAACCCAGCTGAACCCAACAATCAGCTACCTTCACGAACCTGGTGAGCGGCGGTACTCGCTTGCGCTGGATATTGCCGAAATTTTTAAACCCATTTTGGTTGACCGCACCATCTTTAAACTAATCAACCGGAAAGAAATAAAACCATCGGATTTCGATCATAACCTCAACCAGATTGTTTTAAAAGAAGGTGCCAAAAAGACTTTTGTAGCTTCATTTGAAGAAAGGCTAAACGAAACCATCCAACATCGTACCCTGAAAAGGCAGGTAAGTTACAAGCATCTGATAAAGCTCGAATGTTACAAGCTTATCAAGCACATCATGAAAATAGAAACCTACAAACCTTTTAAAATCTGGTGGTAAAATTTATAAATTGTAGCTACTAAAACTTAAGTACGATGTATGTAATTTTGGTTTACGATATTAACGAAAAGAGGGTAGGGAAGATGCTCAAATTGTGCCGCCGCTATTTGAACTGGATTCAGAATTCGGTTTTTGAAGGCGAAATAACCGAGGTCAAATTGAAGGAGTTAGTTATAAAATCGAAAGACATCATGGAGTTGAGGGAAGACAGCGTAATAATTTTTAAATCGCGCGAACAAAGATGGCTTGAAAAGGAAGTTGTAGGAGTTGAGAGATCAGGGCTTGAACAATTTTTGTAGTTGTCGGTGAAGCGAAAAAGAAGCAATTTTTAAAAATAGCAAAGCAAAAAAGTTCATTGACATCTTGATTAATAAGACAATAAGTTAGTTGTCGGTGGCCTGATAAAAAACACGAATTACAGGTTGACGACAAATTTTAAATAAAAAGCATACATTTGCCGCACGGAAGCCCTGGAAACAGGGCATTTTTAAGTTCAAAAAAAACGGCTCCAAATCGCACCATACTGGAATTGAAACGACAGATGCTGTTTTGCTGTTAGAAAGCATCATGGCCTCCAAATCGCACCATACTGGAATTGAAACGTGCAATTATGCAATCGTAAGGGTTTGACCATGCAGCTCCAAATCGCACCATACTGGAATTGAAACCATTGCAGAACTGATAAACAACATATCAGAACGCGACTCCAAATCGCACCATACTGGAATTGAAACATAGAATCAAATAACCGTTAACCATCTGACCGGCTCCTCCAAATCGCACCATACTGGAATTGAAACACTAATACGCGGGGCATCATTATAGGTATTACAGTTCTCCAAATCGCACCATACTGGAATTGAAACTTTCAAAGACCGATAAGATAACATCTGTTAATTTTAACTCCAAATCGCACCATACTGGAATTGAAACAAGGCTATTTAATTTTGTAGCTTAAAAGTTAAATTAACTCCAAATCGCACCATACTGGAATTGAAACAAAAATAGGCTCATCAGATGTTATTCCTGTCTTAACTCCAAATCGCACCATACTGGAATTGAAACATGCTAATAGAGCAGACGAGGCACTTGATAGAGTACCTCCAAATCGCACCATACTGGAATTGAAACCTACAAACCATCTCAAAGATAATTTGTAAGATGCTGACTCCAAATCGCACCATACTGGAATTGAAACTTCGATTACCTCTGAATCAATGTAATCAATATTTTCTCCAAATCGCACCATACTGGAATTGAAACAAGTTTGAACGCGTGTTCTACTATGCTGCAACGCTGCTCCAAATCGCACCATACTGGAATTGAAACAGGATAAAAAAATTCATAGCGTTAATTGATAGCCTGCTCCAAATCGCACCATACTGGAATTGAAACTACGAGGTATCTATTGATGCAATTAATGACGCTGCTCCAAATCGCACCATACTGGAATTGAAACAAACCTGCGCAAAGAACACCGCCGGGAATTACAACCTCCAAATCGCACCATACTGGAATTGAAACCACGTTCAGGACATTTTAGGCGTTAAGTCTTTCAACTCCAAATCGCACCATACTGGAAT
>CAJATL010000160.1 GCA_903944895.1 uncultured Bacteroidota bacterium | reverse complement strand
GTCAGGCCAAGACTTTGCCTCCGGCTTCCTTCAGATTCGCAGTCACCCACGACACCCTTGCCTTCAGCTAATGATTCCTACTACCAAGCTCATAGCGGACTTGCACCGCCAAGTTATCACCCATGCCGGGCGCACTAAAAAAAGGGACCCGTTTTTCAACAGATCCCTTCATTCTCATCTAAAAATTAGCTATTGTCCCAGATAAGCTTTCAGGAGTTTACTCCTTGAAGTATGCTTAAGACGTCTGATAGCTTTTTCTTTTATTTGTCTGACACGTTCGCGTGTAAGATCGAATTTCATGGCAATTTCATCGAGTGTAAGGCCATGATTCATGCCGATACCATAATAAAGATTGATAACATCGCGCTCCTTTTTGGTGAGCGTAGCCAACGAACGCTGGATTTCCCTGGCAAGGGATTCTTTCATCAATTCGTTATCAGTCGTAGGATTGTCATCAGAAATATAAACGTCCAGCAGGCTCATGTCTTCATCCTGGGTAAGCGGTGCATCCATCGATACTGTCCGGGTTGTAATCTTTAGAACCGATTCAACTTTATTTTCGGGCAAATCCAAAGACAACGCAATTTCATCAGCAGATGGAGGACGTTCGTACTTTTGTTCGAGTTTTGAAGATTCTTTCCTGATCCTGTTGAGGGAACCAACCTGGTTGAGCGGCAATCGGACGATACGCGATTGTTCGGCTAAAGCCTGGAGAATGGATTGACGGATCCACCATACAGCGTAGGAAATGAATTTGAATCCACGGGTTTCGTCGAATCTCTGGGCGGCTTTGATAAGCCCGAGGTTGCCCTCGTTGATCAGATCCGGCAAACTTAAACCCTGGTTTTGGTATTGCTTGGCCACCGATACCACAAAACGCAGATTGGCTTTGGTTAGTTTTTCCAAAGCAGCCTGATCGCCTTGCTTAATACGTTGGGCAAGCTGAACTTCTTCTTCGGCAGTAATCAATTCTTCTTTGCCGATATCCTGAAGATACTTATCCAGAGACGCAGTTTCACGATTGGTGATCGATTTTGTGATCTTTAACTGTCTCATTAATAACCTTTCTTAAATATTAGTAAAAGTAAATCCTATAAGTTTTGTTTTAGTATGCTACTTCCTGAATGTTTATTTTCTGTTTAATAAACTAAAGGACAGGTTAATTATTGTTGAAAATTTAATATTCTAAAAAAAAACTATAAATCATGTAATCAAGCGGGTTACAGGCTAATCCCCGCTTGATTTCAGATTTATTTTATGTTGGCAATTTACAAAATAAAATGTTTACAGGCAACAAATTTTATAATCCGATGGCAAAATATGCCCTTTGTCCGTTTGGAAAAATTCCTTCAATCAATACACCACCACTTTTATTTTTAATTGCATTTTTGATATCTTCTGCCGATCTGATCGGAATTTTATCGATCTCTGTAATGATAAACCCTTCTCGAACGCCTTTGTTCATTAATTTTCCATTTCTCAGTTCAGAAATTTTCATTCCATAATCAATTCCGTACATTGCTTTGTCGTCCGAACTTATTGGTTCAAAACTTGCTCCAAGTTCATCAAACGAACTCTTTTCGTTTTTAGGCACCACACTAAAGCTGTTTTCCTTGTTTTTAAGAAGAACCATTTTTTCGATGCTTTTACCTTCACGATTGATCAAAACATTAATCTTATCGCCCGGATTGTGTTGCCCGATTGCTTCCATTAACTGTGCAACGCTGTTGATATCTTTACCATCGATTTTACAAATTACATCTTTAGCCCTGATATCGGCATCTGCAGCCGAACTGTTATCAACCACCGTAACAACATAAACACCTTTCAGATTTTTCAACTTTAACTCTTCAGCAAACTGGCTGTCGATATCACGAATGGTAACCCCGATGTAGGCACGCTGAATTTCGCCATAGGCAATAAAATCGCTGACTACCTTTTTGGCGATATTTACGGGGATAGCAAAAGAATATCCTGAAAATGAACCCGTATTTGAAGCTATTGCCGCATTTACTCCGATAAGTTCACCTTTGGTATTAACAAGTGCGCCACCACTGTTTCCCGGATTTATCGGAGCGTCGGTCTGAATGAAGGATTCGATGGCTGAAGATGTTCCCAAAATATTGATATTCCGGGCTTTTGCACTTACAATTCCCGCTGTAACTGTCGATGTGAGATTAAACGGATTGCCAACGGCAAGTACCCACTCTCCCACTCTCACTTTGTCGGAATCGCCGTAATTTAAAAATGGAAGCCCTGTATCATTAATTTTGATCAACGCCAGATCGGTCGATGGGTCGAGGCCAATGATTTCGGCTTCATAGGAACGCTTGTCATTTAGGGTAACCTCCAAACGATCTGCATTCTGGACAACATGATTATTTGTAACGATGTAGCCATCCTGGGTGATGATTACTCCTGACCCGGTTGCTACAACCGGCTGATTGTACTGGTAATTTGGCATCCCAAAAAACTGGTTAAAGAAATCATCATAAACCGAATTTCTCCGTCTTAGCTCAGTTTTGATGTGCACCACAGCATGAACCGTAAGATCTGCGGCATCAACAAAATCAGGTACATTTTCGGGAACAGCATAATTACTGCCATAGCCCGAAACCGGCATTGTTGCTGGCTGCCCTGCTACCGGCAAATAGGCAACTTCTGTGCTTTGATCGCTCTCAAATAGTTTATAAACTCCTATCGAAATCATTCCTCCCAGGAATGCCACTAAAACTAACACCAATATTTTTTTCATAATCCGCTTGATTTAATGTTTTTTATGTTATTGATTTTCGATACTTCAATATTTTTTTGAATAATTGCTTTTAGGCCATTTTTCTAATTTCCGCGTTTAAACGACCTTGCTAAAACTGATATTATTAATGGGTGGTTAAAAGTTGTTAAGCCTTAATACAGTATTTCAGGTATCACCAATCGCAGGGAAATATTAGTTTTGCACCTGATCATTAAACATCAAAAATGAATATTCGCTTTTTTAAAATGCATGGCACAGGCAACGATTTTCTTATGATCGAAAATTGGGCCAAAAATATCAGGTTGGGTACTGAAACCATCGCGCGGTTATGCGACCGACATTTTGGCATTGGTGCTGATGGTTTGATTTTGATCGAAAAATCTGATTCCGCTGATTTTCAAATGAAATATTATAATTCGGATGGAAAAGAAGGCAGTATGTGCGGAAATGGTGGCAGGTGCAGCATTGCTTTTGCCGCTAATTTGGGGTTAATTACAAATAAGACTACTTTTCTGGCTGCCGATGGTTTACACCAAGGCGAAATTGCCGGAGGTGAAAACCCGGTTTGGATGGTTAAATTAAAGATGAGTGATGTTGACCTTCCTGTCGAAAATAAGCAGGGTTTTGTTTTAAATACAGGTTCACCGCACTTGGTGGTATTTTGCGACGACAACAGCAAAACCGATGTTTTTGCACTTGGCCGAAAAATCAGATTTAGCGATGATTTTCGGGAAACCGGCATCAATGTGAATTTTGTTACTGTTCAATCCGATCATATTCATGTTCGCACCTACGAAAGAGGTGTCGAACAGGAAACACTATCGTGCGGAACAGGTGTAACTGCCTCCGCCATTGTTTCAGCCATGCAGTTTCCGCAATTCGACAACAGGGTTAATATTCAGACAAAAGGTGGTAATTTGTCCGTGGAATTTGTTAAAGAAAAAGACAAGATTACAAATGTTTGGCTGGAAGGCCCGGCTACTTTGGTTTTTTCGGGAGAAATCCAAATTTAAAAACAAGCAAAATAAAATCCTCAGGTTTTCGTAATATGCCATAATGATGACAGGAAATAACCTAATACTTCGAGCAGTCGAACCTTCTGATGTTGACTTACTTTACCGTTGGGAAAATGATTCTTCCATCTGGCATATCAGCAACACGGTGGCCCCATTTTCGAGATTTGTACTCGAACAATACGTTTTGAATTCACACGAAGACATATTTACAGCAAAACAGCTCAGGCTGATGATTGAAAAAACTGAAAACCAATCGACGGTGGGTGCAGTTGATCTTTTTGATTTCGATCCATTACATCGCAGAGTTGGATTGGGGATTTTAATTGAAGAAGAAAACCGTGGCAAAGGGTTCGCCTCGGAATCGCTGGACTTAATCTTAAAATATTGCTTCGAAACCTTGATGGTACATCAGGTTTATTGCAATATTGCTACTTCAAACCAGATAAGCCAGGAGCTTTTCAAAAGCAAAGGTTTTTATCTTACCGGCACCAAAAAAGACTGGCTGCTAATTAACAATCAATGGGTTGATGAATTACTGTTTCAAAAAATAAATCCATCAAATTAACATCAAAAATGATCAAAATTCCACGGAAGAAATTGCTGATTGGGTTGCTTGCTTTTGTTTTACTTCTTTTTATAGCAGGTGGAGTTTTTGGTTACTGGTTCTGGAGTTCTGTTTTTAAAAATAATGTAAATCCTGACAAAGGCGAAGTAGCTTACCTGTTTATCCCCACAGGCTCTGATTTTGAAGATTTGAAAACCAATATCATCAAAAGCAATCTCCTCAAAAACACCAATAGTTTTTTTTGGGTGGCAAAGCGTAAAAACCTTGCCAGTCATGTTAAGCCTGGGCGTTACGAAATAAAAGCCGGAATGAGCAACAACGAAATCGTCAACCTGCTCCGATCAGGAAAACAAAAACCGCTTAACGTCGTTTTTAACAACATCCGCACCAGCGGGCAGCTTGCCGGAAATATCGCTCAACAAATTGAGGCCGACTCGGTTTCGATAATTGAGCTGCTGAAGGATAAAACATTTCTGGAACAACATAACCTGAACACCGAAACCGCCAGGATTATTTTTATCCCAAATACCTATCAGTTCTATTGGAATACCGATGCAAAGCAATTCTTTAACAGGATGTTAAATGAATATCAGAAATTCTGGACTGAACTGCGGAAACAAAAAGCAAAATCACTCGGAATGAGCATTGCCGAAGTGTCGATACTTGCTTCGATTGTTGACAAAGAAACCAATCAAAACAACGAAAAACCGCGTATTGCAGGGGTTTACATCAACAGGTTGCATGATAACTGGAAACTTCAGGCCGATCCGACCGTGGTTTATGCGGTTGGTAATTTTGAAATGAAAAGAGTACTCAATGTTCATCTTGAAACCGACTCGCCTTACAACACATACAAATATGCCGGATTGCCGCCTGGTCCGATCTGCTTGCCGACTATCGCCGGAATTGACGCCGTTTTAAATGCCGAAAAACATGGATATTATTACTTCGCCGCCAGACCCGATGGCTCGGGATATCATAATTTTGCGAAAACATACAACCAACATCTTAATTTTGCACGGCAATTTCATAAATATCTGAATGATCGAAAAATCAAAAATTAATAAAAGATAAAAACCGGATGAAGAAAAATATTACAATTCTTTTACTGTCAATAATTTCGGTAATGTTTGCCGTTTCATCGTGTAAGGATCACAAAGCCGAATCGAACAGAAAGGTAAAGGAAGGAATCCAAAAAATTTACCAGTCGGAATATACTGAAGCGCTCGTCCTTTTTGATGAGGCAATAAAACATGATAAAAATAATGCAGAAGCTTATTATTTTCGCGGCAATGCTTTTATGAATCTGAAGGATTACAACACAGCCATCGAAAACTACACCCAGGCCATCGTAATAAAGCAGGATTATGCCGAAGCTTATTACAACCGCGGCCTGGTAAAATCGTACATGGGCGAACGGAATTTTGCCTGCGAAGATTTTTTAAAGGCTGAATCACTCGGAAAGCAAAATATCGAAGATTTAACCAAATGGTGCAAATAATCTTAGATTAAGACCTAAATTTGCACATTATTAACTTTACTAAAACAACAAAACCATGGGTTTAAAATGCGGAATTATCGGGATAACCAATGTTGGAAAAACCACTATTTTCAACTGTATCTCAAAAACCAAGGCACAGGCATCAAATTTTGCCTTCAGCACCAATAAATCGAATATCGGAATGATTGATGTGCCCGATGAAAGGCTCCACAAAATTGATGCATTGATAAAATCAGCAAAAGTAGTTCCTGCAACCGTTGATATTGTTGATATTCCTGGATTAGCCAAAGGTTCGAGCCATGGCGAAGGCGTGGGAAACAAATTCCTGGCCGACATCCAGCAAACTGATGCAATTATTCACGTGCTTCGTTGCTTCGATGACGAAAATCTGCCTCATGTCGAAGGTTCGGTCGACCCGGTGCGGGATATGGAAATCATCGACCTCGAGTTGCAGGTTCGTGATCTGGACCTTGTCCAGCGAAAAATTACCCGGCTCGAAAAATTGGTCAAAACCGGCGAAAAAGAATATAAACATGGTGTTCAGATTTTGGAAGCCCTGGCTGCACACATCGAGAATTTTAGTAATGCCAGGGATTTTGAAGTTGACCCGGATGACAAAAAACGTGTTATCGACGATATGTACCTGCTCACCGACAAGCCTGTGATGTACGTCTGCAATGTTGACGATGCCTCAGCACTCACCGGAAACAGGCATACCGAGCGGGTTATAAACGCTTTGAAAGATAAAAACACCGAAGTTTTGATTATTGCAGGCGAAATGGAGGCCGAAATTGCAGAGTTGGAAAGCATGGACGACCGGCTTGAGTTTTTGAAAGACGCAGGATTAGATCAACCCGGCGTAAACAAAATGATCAGGACAGCTTATGATTTGTTGGACCTGCAATCGTTTTTTACTGCCGGGCCAAAGGAAGTACGAGCATGGACGATCAAAAAAGGAATGACGGCTCCGCAGGCCGCAGGAGTTATTCACAGCGACCTCGAACGTGGATTTATCCGTGCTGAAGTGATAAAATACGATGATTTTATGAAATATGGCTCTGAACACGCTGTGAAAGAAGCCGGCAAATTTCATGTCGAAGGTAAAAACTACATCGTCGAAGATGCCGACATCCTTCATATCAGGTTTAATGTATAGATATCGGGCAATAATCTGAGTTACTATTCGTAACAAAAAAAAAGTCGTCAGGCATAGAAACCAGCGACTTTTTTTTTGATAACTTCTGTAACTGAAACAATTTAAAATGAAATCGTAAAAGCTTGTTTTGATTTCAGATAATAAGATTTCTGTGACAAAAGATATCCTAAGGTATTAATGCCCTGATCAGGCCAGAAAACCTGGGTTCCGGCAACGTCTTTGATAATTTCAATATTTCCCGTGTTAGATCCAAAAAGTGTCATAATATCCTGAGGAGTTTCGGCAATCACCGGGATCAGGTTCCAGCCAGCTACGATCTGAATAATTTTACTTTCAGGCAAAAAACCATCGAAAGCCAGGGATGTAGCGTTTTCAACTTTAATCAGATAGCCGCTTTTATAATCCCAGTTAATGATGGTATTGATATTTTGTTCGGGCCAATAGGTTTGGTTGATGTTTTTCAGGACTATAAAATCAGTGCCCATAACAGCTAACATGGCCTCGACATTTTCGATTTCTGGTAAAAGGTAGCTTGAGATGCCATTCCAGCCATCAGTAAGTTGAACTTCAAAATGACTAACCACTTGCTGTGGTTCAAAGGTGAATTGGGCAACCACTGGCAGATGGTCGGAAGCATTATGAAGGGCATTTGCAACAGCTACCGAAACTGAAGTGTTTGGTTGGGCATTTATCGAGTCGTTGTAATGATTTCCATCGTTTCCAACGGCCCACGTCGTGTTGCTGACATAAGCCATTCCGCCTGGATCGGCAATTGCCTGCGAATAAAGCAACAGGTCGAACCGGTCATCCAAACCACCGGTTGCACCTCCTCCAAACTGCCTTACACGTGGGCTTTGGGTATGATATTGAGCATAGGCAACATTATTCCACAATCCCGTCATTTGAAAAGGGTCAATAAAATATCCTTCATTGATCCCGTTGTCGGCAATCAGATTTACGTAGGCCAGTTCGGTAGATTTATAAATGTTGAAGTCGCCACAGACAATAAAGTTTTTACCAGGACCAAGCGAATTAGTAACATTTCTCAGGATGGCAACCTCCGCAGCCCTTTGCGCTTCATTTGTGCCACCAGTACTCGCTTTGAGATGTACCGAATAAATCCGCAAGGTATCGCCTGTAGTTTTATAAACAATGGTAAACTGGCTGATATTCCGCAGAGTGGTTGCAATTGGTGTATTTCCGACAAAAGAAAAAAACGAATTTTT
>CAJATL010000159.1 GCA_903944895.1 uncultured Bacteroidota bacterium | reverse complement strand
CAGGTTTGTAATCTTACCGGACAAAAGGTTCTGGAGATTCCAGCACAAAACATGAGCGTTGGATCACACAGTCTGAGCATTGATGCTTCGACATTTGCACCAGGAGTTTATTTTTACACCGTAACTGCCGGCAGCGAATCGGTCACGAATAAAATGATTGTAAAATAATCTGTCAAGGTTATTTTTTAAATCCAAAACTGGCTGTTTCCCATTAGTGAAAGACTAAAAATTGGGCGACAGTCAGTTTTTTTATGCCTTCATTTTTTCATCCAATTGAAATGGCAATAAAAAAACGAGCCTGATTACTCAAGCTCGTTTTGTGTTTGTATTAGGTGCCTACAAAGTCACTAACGTTAACATGTAAACGATAATTTTTATTCTGTTTCCCTTGCTGTTGCTATCCATTGGGGTGTTGCGTTCCCTGAAAGGCTTTTTCCCTGGATGGAAAAACGAAGTAACGTAATGGTAAAAAGAAAAAAAACACTAAGGCACTTAGTACACAGAGGAACACTAAGAAACCCTTAGTGAAACTTAGTGATCTTAGTGCCTTAGTGGTAATAGTATTCCTTGCTCTGGTTTGCCAATGGGGTGTTACGTTCCCTAAAACGCTTTTTTCCTGGGAGGATAAAAGTAGGCAGTTAGCTGCTTCAAAAGCCAAAACCCATATCGAAATTCTGTTTAAAAAGTATAAGCCAGGCCTATCCCAAAGTTTTCTTTAATCTGTAATTTGTCGTTTGGCTTAACTGTAATTTCCTCGATTCCGGCAACATTGGTTCTGTTAATGAAAACATCGCCGGGCATATAGGCTAAGTGAAAAAACAAACTGGCCGAAAATACTTTACTGATTTTATAAAGAAAATAGTTTTGCCAGTTGAAATCAAGTGGCATAATACCTTCGGGGATATTATTATCCTGAAGATAGTTGTAAAACAGGTTGAGTTTCGATTCGTAAGCCAGGTCTTCTTTAAGTTTTTTCTTAAAATAGAACTCAACAAAAGCCCCCAGTTTAATTTTTGAGTTTTTTCCGTCTGTTTTTGTCCCACCGATCGAATCGTATTTTGCTGCATCAACGCCAAAGGCGCCCAAATCAGCAAGTTGCTGATCCATTACAAACGTCCCCTTCATGGTAATTGGAGTAATTAAAATGCTGAAATAATCAGTAGGTTTATAAGAAACACCAGGAGCAATAGTGAGGTATGCCGGGGCAAAAAATTTGGAAACAATGTTGGAATCGTCCGGGTAGTTGTAACCGTCAGTAAACTGGGTTGTTAGATTTACAAGCCCGCTTGCACTCCAGTGTTTTGCAAACTGATGGTTGAGCTGCGTATTCAGTTCGATGAGGTCATCATTTTTTTTAAGCGATTCGCTTTCGTTTTTCAATAAACCATATTTTAAGTTAATGGTGTTATTCCACGAAAAATTGCCTTTGGTGTAATTGGCAAAAAGTTTTAAAAGGGCTGTTCCGGAAATCGAGTTTTCGCCACCCGCCGACCAGTTGGTGAAACTCGCCTGGTTAATTGTCAAACTGGTGACCCCCGTAACTTTCCAGTGTTTAATGGTATCAGGCTCATTTTGTGCAAATGCTGAAAATGCAAGTAATCCTAAAATAACCGTAAAAAAATTCTTCATTGTAGTTTTGGGTTTTAAATTAATGATTGGATATGACTGTTTATGATATTATTCTGAAATTAATGATTAATTAAAGCCGGCAAATGTAATTTCCTGAATGATAGCAGACAAATAACCAATCAAGGTTTTAGAATATTTAACGAAAGTCAGCATCAGATCTGGATATGGGCCACTATTAATCGCCAAATTGATAAGTAAAAGAAATAAGGGCTGGGAATTTTGTTGAAAATTTAGTAAAAAACAATATCTACACCAGGATGCGATTTTTTAAAACTTTCGATACGTTTTGACGATATTTTGGTGTTGTAACAGCGCACCAATTTTAGATTTGGCAGGTTTTCGATTTGTGTAAGATTTTTTATCGCGGTGTTAAAGCAGTCCAGATATTCAAGGTTTTTCATGAATTCGACGCCTTTTAAACTCTTTATTTGCGTGCCGGAACACCGCAGTATTTTTAAATTCTCAAGTGTGACCAGGAATTCAAGGTTTTTTAAAGGCGTATTTTGGATGTCAAGCTCAGTAAGTTTGCGAAGTTCACCAACCGGCTCAAGGCTTTCGATGGGATTTTCGGGACAAATCAATACTTCCAGGGTTTTTATCTCACGAAGGGGAGCCAGACTCGTAACCCTCGTATTGTTAAATTTTAATTCGCGCAGAAAGATGAGTTTGCTCAGGTGATCGAGGCTTTCGATTTTCATGGATTGATCGGTCATATCCGGAAAATCCGAAAGGTCAAGTTTTCGAAGGCTGGCAATGAGTTGCAACTCTTCCCGGCTTGGCTCATCACTGTTTTTAACGTATTTTTCGGCCAGGAGTTTCCATACTTCCGGCAGGCCAAACCACCACTCCCGCAACTCGGCCGATTGATAAATTACGCTGCAATCAGGGTTCTGACTCATAAACTCAATAATTTCCTTTTTGTCAATCGGGCTGTTGTCGCAGTAAATGAAGCGTAAATCGGCGAGGTCGCTGATCGGTTCGATGCTGTTAACCTGCGTATTGTCGAAATGCAGTTCGTAAAGTTTTGAGAGTTTCGACAATGGCGACAAGTCCGCCACTCCGGTATTCGAAAAATCAAGCAGGTGCAGATCCAGCAGGTTGCGCAATGGCCCAAGGCTTGTAATAGTTGTGTTGTGGCACACTAATTCTTTAAGCAAAACAAGATAGGAGAGGGGTTCGAGGCTGTTGATTAACGTGTTTCCGGAAATATCAACTTTGCTGATGCGCGATATTTCATGCAATTCTTCTTTGGTCGGTGACGAAATATTCGTTACATAGTTGGCAAATACTGATTTCCACACCGTTTCCAGCGATTTCCACCAGTTCTCCAATTCAGCCGACTCATAAATTACCAAAACCCCGCTTTTTTTCTGCATAAACTCGTTGGCAACCTGGCGGGTGATTCCGGTTTTGTCGCAATAAATCCGGCTTAATGCAGGTAAATCTTCGAGGGGCGAAAGGTCGAAAACAGGCGTATTATTGATAAATAAAAGCTGCAGGTTCGATAGCGCTTTGAGCGGCTGCAAATCTCTTACCAGTGTTTTTTCGAATTTTAATAAATAAAGACTCTTCATCCCTGACAACGGTTCGATATTATTGACCGGGTTATCCGAGAAATCCAGCCTTTCGAGATTGGTAAGATTTGCTAAAGGATCGATTGCCTTTATGTTGTTTCCTGAAATATCGAGGTCTTTTAATGCAACAAGTGCTGCGAGCGGTTCGATACTGTCAACAAAGGTATTATTCATCAGCAAAGTGGTTAGTTTGCTGAAATTGGCCACTGTTTCAATTTTTTCGACACGGGTATGCGAAATATTCAGGAATTCGAGATTAGTCGAATAGCGAAGTGGGTCGATGCTTTCGATTGGTGTGTTGGAACAATCCAGCATTTCGAGATGGCTCAGATTACGCAGCGGCATCAGGTCAACGGCCGAAATGTTGCTGCAGTTCAGCCTTTTTAATAACGAAAGTTTGGATATCGGTTCCAGTGAAATTACGCCGGAATTCCCTGAAATATTAATAGTGTCGGTCAGAACGATCCTTCTCAGTTGTCTGTCGAGCTGCGCCGCTGTGAAAGGCGAAAATTCGTCAAGTTTTAAAGTCAGGCTGTCGGTTTTTGAAAGAGTGAGCGTATCGCGGCTCATTTTTCGCTCAACAGTAAAATTAAGATGAGCAATCGAATCATCAAAAAACAGAATATTGTTCATTCTCAAAGTATCACCCAAGGCAATGTTTGAACCAAAAATAACTTTCCATGCAATCGGGAGGTCATTCCACCATTTCCTCAGTTCTTCCTTCTCGTTGAGTTTGGTGGTGTAAATGCTTGCAATTTTCAGGTCTTTCTGGTCATCATTCAGATTAACTTCGATATACCTCAGCCGGTTTGTGTTAACAACTTCGTCGTCAACCGTAATGCCTTTCAGATTTCTGTTTAGCGTGATTTTAAAATACAGTTGATTATTTTGATTGACTTGTTGCTCGATGTTTTGGATCTGAAAAGTAAATTCCACTTTTTTAAAGAAGAAGTTGATGTCTTTTAAATAGGCCTGAACATCTTTATTGATAGGAATTGAGCGGTTTTCGTCGAGGTCATCTTCAATCTGGACTTTTTCGTTGGCGAAAAGCTTGGTGAAGCTCTGATTGATAATGACTTCCTTTTCTTTTACAGTTATTTCGGGATCACCCAGCATGTTATAATTGTACTGCAGAAACGAAACCATTTGTTCGGCCTGTTTACGGTATTGATCAATTTCCTCCGGTGAAACCGGCTGTTGAGCTTGTGAAAACTGATGGTTGAAAAGTAAAAACAAGATGATTGAAAACAAAGCTGTTCGTTTAAAATATCTGAATCGCATTTTTGCCTGACCTTTATTTCTTAGTGAATGTTCTGTTTTGAGCATTGCAAATGTACTAATCCCTGTGCAAAATAAAACTTTCGAGGCTTTCTTTATTACCTTCCTCCAGTTTTATCAAAGTCGAAATAAGCCATCCGCGGTTCATCCCCGGCCTGTTAAACTCCGTTATTTCAAAATACCAGCCTTCGATTTGAAAGAAATGAAATTTTACACTGCTGACATATTTAAATTTCAACCGGTTGTTGTTTAACTCGTACAAAAATATCGACAATTTATCAGGGCTGAATCCCTGGTAAAAATAGTCGCCGGTATGTGCGTTTGATTGAAAAACCTTGTCCAGGTTCATAAAATCGAGTTCATGGCTAAGAGGATGCAGGAAACGCGAAGGCGACTCCGCATCAGGTTTGTAAAGATTTTCATAGGGGTTGTAGGCCACATCCACGATAATCCATTTTGAGCCAAGGTTTTCGCTGACCAATTTCATAAAAAGGATTACCGGAACTTCGGTGCCACTCCGGTCGAATTTTACCTCGGATTCGCCAAACCAGTTTTCTCCGTGAAAATTAAGAAAATCCGGGCTGTTGCTGGAAACTACATCATGGATAAATGCTTTTTTGAGACTGGCAGTAATCTGCTGATTATTCTCATCAAAAAGCGCATTAATAAATTTTTGGCGGTGATTGGCCTGGTGCCAGAGTGAGTCGGTTGGAAGTAATTTTACGCCTTTAATATTTTCTTCGCCGTTAAACCGCCTGAAAAACTGGTTTACCTGCTTGGTTTCGGCAAAAAAGTTTGGTTCATCTATATCTGATCTCTGGCCCGGACCCGATAATAAAATATCATTACCCTGCGCCATCATCCCGATGGCTGAATAGAACAAAATAACTGAAATGATAAATCGCATGATTTAATTTTTTTTGATGACAAATTGAATTCAGCGTAAAAAATCCGGAATCGGCTACAGGTTTAGGTTTCAAAAATCAAAAAAAAATCGTAAAATCATGATGTTGGTAAATATGAAAATCCGCCGCAAATCGAAGTAAATAAAGTGTTTTTGCGGCGGATTTGTAAATTTTTAATGTTCAAACGTCAGGGTTTTGTTTCGGTTACCCGGATATCGCCAAGTAAAACATCCCAAAAACCGATAATCCGGCCACCAATCTGGGTTTGTTTACGTTCAACATAAACAGTGATATCTTTTTTGGTGGTGTCAACATAGGTAAGTTTGTCGCCATTGCTGCCTTCAAAACGCTGATAAACCGTGATAACTCCTACATAGCGACCGTCGGGCTGTTTTTCGAGGTCGCTGATATATTCGATGTTGTACCATTCGATTTTTACCTTGTCGTAATTAAGCGCCATCAATCTTTCGAGATAGGTTCGGATACCGTAATATTTTACCTCTGACACGTTTATTGAAGAAACCCCCATTTTAGCGCCATCGATAAAAAGTTCCAGAGTGCGGTCAATTACCCTGTTCGCCTCCGACCATGGCGTTTGTTTATTGCCAATGATGCTGATGTATTTGCTTAAATCCCTGACTTTTTCAAGGGCAAGGCTGTCGATGGCCATTTTTCGCTGCGGGCTGATATTGTCCTGTGAAATAGCGTTATTGCTGAAGATGAGCGCAATGAGCGCAATAAATATAATTTTGATGCTTCTCATGGTTTTTTACTTTTTTAATAATTCAAGCTCAGTGATTTTGCCATTATCATTATACTTCACATCGTTAACCTTATTAGGATTTTTCTGTTGATCCTTAAGGTATTCGAGGTATTTTTTTATGGTCGTAGGTTTGTCATAATCTTTGATGTCGGCCTCCTGATAGATAATGATTAAAACAGGAACTTCGGGTGAGGCAAAGAATTTTAGTGTTTCGCTAATCCTCTGGTTGCTCATTTCAAGCGATTTGGTATTTACCACGGCGTCCAGATAGTCATCAATTTTATCGTATTTCTGCTCTGTAACAACCGCCGCTGACTCTTCGGCTTTTCGTTTCTTTTCTTTTTCGTCTTCCAGACGTTTCATTTCTGCCTTTTGTTTTGTGATTGCCTCTTCAGCTCTCAGGATAAGTTCATCAACTTCAGGATCCTGAAGGTTAAGCGCTTTAATTTCGGCAACTTTACTTTCTTTAGAGGCAAGGCTCATTTTGCCATTATCGTTGATAATAGCAGTCAATTCGGTTTTTGCTTTATCGATAGCGGCAGTCCGTTCCGATGCAGCTTTTTGACGGGCAAGTTTTTTCTTGCTGGTACAGCCTGTAAAACCTCCGGCAATGGTGGAAGCCAACAGGATGATAAAAAGCCGCATTACATAATGATGTCTTATTGTTTTTAACATAATCGAATATTTATTGATTTATTTTTAGATTAACCAGTTTGCAATGAATAAGTTTGATACTCAATTTTTATGATCCTGGTTTGAGATTTCATCCTCAGGAAATTTTTATTTTAAATAATCTGAGGTTAAACGGAGGTATGTGTTTTTTATTTTATTTTTTAAAGCGATGAAACCAAAAACCATGCATGCCGTAATTACAAAAAAATAAAAAGGCTGTCAAAAAATGACAGCCTTTTATTACAACACCGGGGTTTAACCGGTTTCCTTTCTTCTCCCTCTTCTAATCAACCAGTCAATCAATCACAATTAACAGTTCAACCTAAAAATTACAAGTTATGAAAAAAAATTACAAGTTTACAAAATCAATATCTTCAATATTAGCAGATTATTAATCTACAAATCAATTATTTACTTTAGTGCAAAAAGCAACGAATTTGCCATTTCATTAGTTTTGTCAAGCATCAATTCAACCTCCGAATCCATCAGTTTGACTAAAAGATCAATCTGAAGTGGTTTGATTAAAAATCCACTAACACAATCAAATTGTTTGGATCGGCGAAAATCAGAAAAGAACTGCGATGATGTGAGTATTACAAGTTTAGCCTGATGGCGAGTCCCCTTCCCCCATTGCTCAAAAAATGTAACCAAGTCCCATCCTTGTGCTTCTTCAATTGCAGTCTCAAGTAAAATTAGATCTGGCATCATCGCAGGATTATTCTTTTCCGTGTCCTCCAAGTAGTCAATCGCGGTGGAAACACTGTTCTTTACAGTAATATCCATCTGATTGCAGTAGTTCCTCAGTTTGAGTTGAGTAAGCAAAATGCTAAACTGATCGTCATCAACAACCAGAATCTTCTTATTAGCCAATTTAGTATTTGCCGTTTGCATAGTTAAATTTTATGTTACAAAAGTATCATGGTTCCCGGTGTTATTTAACGCGTAAAAAGCGTAATTTTCAAAATAGGTAGATTTGCCTACATTACAGCTAAAAAGCCGTAAATTATTTTTTTTGAAGACTATTTCTTTGGTGCTGAAGTGATGAAAGTTTTGCCATTTCTGGCAAGTTCCAGCGCTGTTTCGATTTCTTGTGAGCTTGTATTTAAAAGCAGGTATGCTGAAGCGCCGGCATCGATGATTGGCTGGATAAATTCGTGTTCGTGATAAATATGTAATGCAAGAATGATTGCATCCGGATTAAGCTGTCGGAGTTGTTGGACGAATAATTTGCTGTTATTATTGATGTGGGTGAGGTCGGTGATGATGATTTTAGCCGAACTGATATTTTCGATATCCGCCTTTTTCAAACTTTCCTCCAGGTGGATATAATGGGTATTTTGACGATCGTTAGAATTTAATAATCCGCCGATTGCTTTATTTATTGAGCGATTTTTTCCAATTATCAGCGTTTCCAAAGTAAAATAGTAAAATGAGTATTGCTTAGTGATGACATCGGACAAATGTAAAAAACAGGAAGAATGAATAAATGGGCAAAAATGCTGTAAATCGTGTCGGTAAAAGTACCTAATTGTCGAACAGGTGGTTTTCGATGGCAAACTTCACCAGGCCTGCTGTATTTCGTGCGCCGGTTTTTTCGAGGAGGTTACGCCTGTGTGCGTCAACGGTCCTAACGCTGATAAATAACTTGTCGGCGATTTCCTGGTTTGTAAATTCCTGAAGTATGAGTTCGAGAATGTCGAGTTCCCGGGAAGTTAACGGAACTTTTTCGCCGATGATTTTTCCGGGGGATGATTTTTTTTTAACCATTTCCATCATAATCATATCCTTAACCTCCGTGCTGAAATAATTCTGGCCTGCAACCACAGTTTTTATTGCTGTCACCAATTCCTCCTTGCCTGAATTTTTCAAAAGATATCCACCGGCTCCGGCACTTAACATGTTTTTGATATGTTCCAGTTCGTTGAGCATGGTTAGCGCCAATACTTTAATTTCAGGATATTTTTTGGTGATTTCCCTGGTGCATTCAATGCCGTTCATCACGGGCATGCTGATGTCAATCAAAATGAGGTGTGGCAATACGATGGGTATTTTTTCAAGCGCATCTTTACCATTTTCTGCCTGTGAAATCACACAAATATCGGGTTCATCCTGTAAAAGTGAAAGGATTCCATCCCGCACAATTTTATGATCGTCAACCACCAAAATATTAATTTTTCCCATTTGCTGTTTATTTTAAACTGGTAATTCGATGGTTATGGCTGTGCCCCTTTTGGGTGAACTATCTATTTCGAGTGTCCCCGACATTGCTTTAACCCGGTTGTCGATGCTTGCATGACCCAATCCTCTTTTTCCCAGGCTTTGCGGATCAACAATAAAACCTTTTCCATCATCTTCAAAAGTATAGATTAAATCGTTTTGGTGTAAAATAAGTTGAACGAAAATTTCGGTCGGGTGTGCGTGCTTGATTGCGTTGTTGAGTGCTTCCTGGGTTATTCTGTAAAGATTAAATTCCACCTGGCGCGGCAGACGCCGGCCTTCCAGGTTTTCGTAAAACTTGATGTTAATGCCCGAAAATTTATCAACCTGGTTAAACAACGAATTTAACGAAGGCACCAGGCCAAAGTCATCAATGGCTTTTGGCATTAAATTGTGCGCAATGTTTCGGCTTTCTTCAATTGCTGCATTAAGAAAATCAAGGCCAAGCTGAAATTTTTCAGCTTTTTGCGGTTCAAGGTTTGAAATATCATTCTTTACAGCGCTAAAATTGAGGCTTGCCGCTGTCAAACTTTGACCAAGACTATCATGAAGTTCCTTTGAAATTCTTTTTCGTTCGTTATTTTCACCTTCCACCACCGATTGAATGACTCGTTTTTCGGCTTCCTTTAACGCTGAAATGTCGTTGATGGCGGCCAATACTGCTGGTTTGCCAAGATATTCGATCTGGTCACGTTTAATTTCGACATGGATTGTTTGGCCTGATTTATTTTTAGTGGTGTATTCTGAGGTGTTGCGCAGATTATCCATGACCCATTGCCTGAGTTCACCAGCCGTGTAGAGCTCAAAATCAGGACGGATATCCCAGATTTTTAGTTCGGTAAATTCCCTGTTATTATAGCCGTACAAAATTTCTGCTGAATGATTGGCGTCGAGTATCTCGAAGTTTTCAAGATCATAAATAATCAGCGCAATGGGCGTTGTTTGGAAAAGCAATTTGTATTTTTTCTCTGATTCTTCGAGTACTTTGAGTGCTTTAACCTGATCGGTGATGTCAAACTGGCTGCCCCAAATCCTCACTAATTGTCCGTTTTCCTTGATTCCAACAAGATTATTGGAAATGAAAATCGTTTCACCCGTTTTGCTTTTTTCTTCAGTGGTTTCCTGAAGTAGCCTGTAATCTGAATTAATTAATTTTTTAAAGATTTTTTGGTTTGCCGGATTTAAGAAACTGCATGGCAAATCCTTAATATTGATGCCGTCAATTTCATCGGCCGATCGATATCCATGCAGTATTGCAAAAGCATCATTGCAGGTTCTCAGAATTGTATTTTCGTAAAAACCACTGATTTGTTCATCTTCGTGCAGGGTGATGGGGATAGGTTTTTTAAATTCCAAAAGATAAACACCTTCGATCGAATATTTAATGAAGCTACTGTACACATCAAGCCAGCTTTGCAGTTCGATTTCCAGGTTTTTCTTCTCGGTAATATCGTGGAAGGCAATAATTGTTGAAACATGGGCATGGTGTTCATCAAAAATCTTTTTACGGGTCAGGTTGATCCGATATTCATGTTTGTTCTCAGCGATCAGGATGAGGTAGTCATCTGGTCCGGTTAAAGGCTCTGAATCGTTGAACAGTAATGTCTTTATTTTATGATGATCTTTCGATACTACGATATTTAAAATCTTGTCGAGGGATTTGTTTTGAGCTTCGGTGGCTGAAAAACCAGTTAGCTTTTCGGCAATCGAATTCATGTACAAAATGGTATTGCTTTTATCGATCGAAATAATGCCTTCGCCAATATTTTCGAGGATAGCCGAGAGGCTTGTCTCGTTTAATTGTAATTTGTTTTTTAATTTGAGTATCTCCCTGATTCGGTGTTCTACCAGAAAATAGATGAGAACAGTGGTGAGTGCAATAAAAAGCCAGCCCTTGTAGGTTTGCAATTCTGCTTCCAGGGCATGAGGTAGTTCCAGATTGTTAAGAAATCTGTCGGAAAGCAAAATCCAGAAAAACCCGAAAACAAAGAAATAAACAGCGCTTTTTATTGCAGGAACAAGGTATTCACTTCTTTTCATGATAATAATTTTTGTCTGATGAAGTCAATTTGCAGAAAAGACGGACCAATTAGAAAAAAAATTTTGTGAATAAAGATAATATGTAAAAACGAAAGCGAAGTAAACAATGATCAATGAAACGATTAAAAATTTATTTTTTGCTGAGCAGATTTTTTATCTGGTTGAGTTTCAACAAGGCTTCAACAGGAGTAAGCGTATTAATATCGGTGCTAAGGATATCGTCCTTAATCTGCAGCAAAAGTGGATCGTCCAACTGGATAAAACTAAGCTGGTAATCGTCTTTTGATTTTCCATCCTGTTTTAGGTTTTTGTTAAGCTCGCTGCTGCTGTGCGATTTTTCGAGCGTTTGTAGCAGGCGGTTCGCCCTTTCGATCACTTCACTGGGCATGCCGGCCATTTTGGCAACGTGAATCCCAAAACTGTGCTCAGTACCTCCCGGAACCAACTTTCGTAAAAAAATTACCTTATTATTTATTTCTTTGATGGAAACATGGTAATTTTTAATCCGTTTCATGGTCATGGCCATCTCGTTTAGCTCATGATAATGTGTTGCAAACAAAACTTTTGGTCTGAAAAGCGGGTGGTCGTGCAAATATTCGGCGATGGACCAGGCAATCGAAATTCCATCGTAAGTGCTGGTGCCACGCCCGATTTCGTCGAGAAGGATAAGACTGCGATTTGAAATATTGTTGAGAATACTGGCCGTTTCATTCATCTCAACCATAAAAGTTGATTCTCCTGACGAAATGTTGTCGGAGGCGCCCACGCGGGTAAAAATCTTATCAACCAACCCGATATTTGCAGCTTCGGCAGGAACGAAACTTCCAATCTGAGCCATGAGTACAATTAAAGCTGTCTGGCGCAGCAATGCCGATTTTCCCGACATATTTGGTCCGGTGATAATGATGATTTGCTGTTTTTTGGTATCCAGAAAAACATCGTTCGGGATATATTTTTCGCCTGGGGGCAATTGGTTTTCGATTACCGGGTGTCTTCCTTTTTTGATGTCGAGCACGTAGGAATCATCAATTTGAGGCCGGGTGTAATTATTCTTTTCGGCAATGCCCGAAAATGCTACAAGGCAGTCAATCCGCGCCACCAGCGTGGCGTTGAGGAGGACCGGCTCGATATATTCGGCAACGGTGGTTACCAGATCGGCAAAAAGCTTGCTTTCGATTTCAAGGATTCGTTCTTCAGCACCAAGAATTTTTTCTTCGTATTCTTTTAATTCAGGAGTAATGTATCTTTCGGAGCTGACGAGCGTTTGCCTTCGTTCCCATTCAGGCGGGACTTTGTCTTTGTGAACATTTGTGACTTCGAGATAATAGCCGAAAACATTGTTAAAACTAATTTTAAGCGATTGAATTCCGGTATTTTCGATTTCTCTTTTTCTGATTTTTTCGAGATAATCTTTGCCCGAATACAGCATTTGCCGCAGTTCATCCAAATCTTCCGAAACGCCTTCCCTGATTACAAGGCCTTTATTGATAGTCACCGGAGGTTCAGGATTTATTTCCTGACCTATTTTTTCGAGGATGATATGGCAGGGATTGAGCTGGTCGGCAATAATGTTAAGTGGCTCTGATTTTGAGTTTACGCAGGTTTCCTTGATTTTTTCGACCGCACTCAGGCCACGCATCACCTGGATAAGTTCACGCGGATTTACCCGGCCAACGGCAACTTTTGAAATTAACCTTTCGAGATCGCCAATAATTTTTATTTGTTCACGAAAAGCGAACGATATTTCGGGATGAGCGATCAGGTGCTCAACAACATCAAGCCTTTCTTCGATGGTTTTTTTTCTTTTCAGGGGAAGCAGAATCCATTTTCGCATCATCCGCGAACCCATCGGAGAAATTGTACCATCGATCACATCGAGTAAAGTTGCCGCGTTTTCGTTGGGCGAATTGAGTAATTCCAGGTTTCGGATCGTAAATTTATCCAACCAGACATATTTTTCTTCTTCAATCCTCGAAAGTTTACAAATATGACCGAGTTTTGTATGCTGGGTTTCGGCCAGATAATGCAGTGCCGCGCCGGCAGCTATGTTGCCATTAACAATGTCTTCAACGCCAAATCCTTTTAAGGAAGTCGTTTCGAAATGTTTAAGCAACAAATCATGGGCAAATTCTTCGGTAAAAACCCAGTCGTCGAAAGTGGCGAAATAAAACTTCTCACCAAATAAATCATTGAATTGCCGGCGTTTGCTTTTTTGAACAATCACCTCGCTGGGTCTGAAACTCTGAAGGAGTTTATCAATATAATCGTTTGAGCCCTGGGTGACGTAAAACTCACCTGTTGAAAGGTCTAAAAATGAAATGCCTGAATTTTTTGTCAGAAGATGGACACAGGCAAGGAAGTTATTTTGTTTGTTTTCGAGAACTTTATCATTGTACGAAACACCTGGTGTTACCAGCTCGGTAACACCGCGTTTTACGATTTTTTTTGTCAGCTTTGGGTCTTCAAGCTGGTCGCAAATAGCCACTCTTTGCCCGGCACGAACTAGTTTTGGAAGGTAGGTGTCGAGCGAGTGATGCGGAAATCCGGCCAACTCGATGTACTGAGCCGAACCGTTGGCACGCCTGGTTAAAACGATTCCCAGAATTTTCGAAGCTTTGATGGCATCTTCACCAAAAGTTTCGTAAAAGTCGCCCACCCTAAAAAGCAAAAGTGCATCGGGGTATTTTGCCTTGATGGTGTTGTATTGCTTCATTAGCGGCGTTTCAGCCACATTTGCAGGTATTTTATCTGTCAAGCTATTTAAAATTTAAGCAAAAATAATTATTTAATTCCACGAAAAGTGCAGCAATCAAATTATTAACCGAAATGGGATAAGCCATTTACTGTATTTTTGCCCGGTTTTAATCAGCATTAAATGTAATGAGAAAGCTTCAGAATAGCGAATTAAACCGTTTAAGCCCGGAGGAATTTATCAAAACCGAAAAAGTACCTTGCGTGGTCGTGCTCGATAATGTGAGAAGCCTCAATAATATTGGGTCAGTTTTTCGTACCAGTGATGCGTTTTTGGTGGAAGAAATTTATTTATGTGGGATTACTGCAACTCCGCCCCACCGCGACATTCATAAAACAGCACTTGGCGCAACAGAAACGGTAAAATGGCAGTATTTTGCCGATACGTTGGCTGCTGTTGAAAATATAAAAGCTAAAGGCTATAAAATATTTGCCATCGAACAGGTTGATGACAGCATCAGCCTGACTGATTTTGAGCAAATGCCGTTTGAAAAAATGGCACTTGTATTTGGGCATGAAATTAATGGTGTTGACGAAAATGTTGTAAAAATGGCTGATGCATGCATCGAAATCCCCCAGCATGGCACAAAGCATTCGCTGAATATCTCGGTATGCGCGGGAATTGTGATTTGGGAGGTATTTAAGAAATCGTTCAAAAGATAGTTGCTTACGGCAATCAGGGTATTGGGATGGTTAATAAAAAATTATAATTTTATCAAGAAATCATTTCAATTTAAATGATTGTTTTATATTTGTAAGCTGAAATTATTTTAAAATTTAACAATAATAATAAAATGAATCGAAGAGCTACAATTTTCAAACTGACAGTATTAATCGTTTTTGCTATCGCTGTTACGAGTTGTAATGGATTAAAAAAGATGGCTAAAAACTATAATACAGTAACGTACCAGGTAACTCCTGAGGTATTGGAAACTATAGGCGGTAAAGTATTAGTAACCGTTAACGGCGAAATTCCACCTAAGTATTTCAACAAAAGAGCCGCTGTTTGTTTTGCCCCGGAATTGGTTTATCAAAATGGAACAACTCCATTGAAGCCAATTGTCCTTAAAGGCGAAAAAGTAAAAGGAGAAGGAACTACCGTTAATTATAAAAACGGGGGTAAATTCACTTTTTCGGAGGAATTCAGTTATAAACCTGAAATGAATGCTTCAGAACTGAAAGTTACTCCGGTTGCTTTTAAAACAAAGTCAGAAATGCCTGCAGTGCTCAAGCTTGAAGACGCAAAGGCAATGCCCAAATCGATTACTTTGGGTGAAACCAAACTTGCTGATGGTGTAATTTATACATCAACACGTATCGAAATTGAAAACGATCTTCGCCAGGTTATCGAAATTGGTGAAGATAATATTCAGAAAGATGCAAAAGGCAACATTAATTATGATGCTTACAAAGCAAAGGGTGATGAAGTAGAAATGTTGTTCCTTGCTCCTCACGGATACGAAAAGGTAACTTTGGCTAACCAGAAAGCATCTGTTTATTTTGCAAAAAATCTTTTTGCTTATAACGAATCGCTTAAATGGAATAAGCAGGAAGATATGAAAGGCCAGCTTGAAAAGTTAAATAATTTTGTACGTCAGGGTTGGACCATTAAAGATGTGGTAATCGATGGCTGGGCATCTCCTGAAGGAGAAGAGACCTACAATAGCGGCCTTTCAGAAAACCGTGCTAAAACAGCAGCCAACGTTTTATATGACCATTTTGCAAAAATGGTTAAAGAAAAAGACAGCAAGGTTGCCTTTAAAAACCCAAAAACTGATATTAATATTACAACCGTTGGTCATGGTCCCGACTGGAACAGCTTCCCGGGAATGGTTGAGAAATCAACAGTTAAAGACAAAGGTCCGATACTTAATGTTGTAAAATCGTCTGATCCATTAAAAAGAGAAGAAGAAATCAGGAACATGATATTGATTTATCCTGAACTTGAAGAAACGATTCTTCCTCCATTACGTCGTGCTACAATTTCGATTACTTGTTTCGAGCCTAAGAAAACAGATCAGGAAATTGCAAGTCTTGCTACATCCGATCCTTCAAAGCTCACCGAAGCTGAATTACTCTATGCTGGTACTTTAACTGCTGATCTGGATACACAATACAAAATTTATAAAGCTGCTGCTACCAATTACCCGAATGGTTGGAAAGGTTTGAATAATGCTGGTTATGTATCGATGAAATTAGGCAAAACCGACGAAGCAAAAGGATATTTCCAGAAAGCCGAAAATCTGGATAAAAACAATGGCATGGTTGCTAATAATTTAGGTGTTGCCTATGCTTCAAATGGTAATTATACCGAGGCTGAAACTTATCTTGTAAAAGCCAACAAAATGGGTATTCAAAATAATTACAACCTTGGATTGATCGACCTCACAAAAGGTGATTTCAAAGGTGCTCTTGCAAAGTTTGGAACGACAAAATGTAATTATCATGTGGCTTTAGCACAGGTAATCACTGGTAACAATTCAGGTGCAGCATCAAATCTCGAATGTGCCAGAAAAAATGGTGCCACATATTATTTATTGGCTGTAGTAGGTGCACGCACAAACAACGAAGCGCTGATGATGACCAATCTTAAAAAAGCAATAAAAGCAAACGGTAAATACCGTGCTCAGGCTGCTGAAGACAGAGAATTTATTAAATATTTCGGAAATGCTGAATTCCAAAGCATCGTGAAATAGTCAGATTAATGAACAAAGAAAAAGTCCCGATCATTCGGGACTTTTTTTTTGGAATAAACTCTTGAATCCAGTCTAAAAACGGGTTGATTTTGGGCTAAAGCCTGTTATCTGTCTGGTTTTTAATTGCCCCGACCTTAAGGTCGGGGCAATTAATGTCCGCGATAATCAGGGCTTTAGCCACATTTTTTTAATTTTCTATAAATATGCGACCTCTCTGAGGTCGAAGTGAATCCACATGAGTTTTTCAGCAGCCTATTCAATAACTTTTACCTGCGCTTTAAGCCTGATATCACGTGATGAACTACCTATCAGAATTTCAAAATCACCAGGTTCTACGATCCATTTTTTAGTTGCAACATCATAAAAGCTAAAAGCATCTTTATTGATTTTCATGGTGATTTCCTTTGTTTCGCCCGCTTTCAGGAAGGTTTTATTAAAGCTTTTAAGTTCTTTTACCGGCCGTGGAACGCTTGATTCGCGGTCGCTCACGTAAAGCTGCGAAATCTCAGCACCATCGCGGGTTCCATCATTTTTTACCGTAAAAGTCACCGTCAAACCATCTTCGGCATTGATTTGTTCGTTGCTTAATTTCAGGTTTTCGTAGCTAAAAGTGGTGTACGAAAGGCCAAATCCAAATGGAAACTGTGGCTCGGTGTTGTTTTTATCGAAATGACGGTAGCCCACAAAAATTCCTTCGGAATAGTTTACCCGCTTATCTTTATCATCATCAAAATAACTCGAATAAGTGGCATTATCTTCCCAACGTTTTTCGAACGACACTGGTAATTTCCCTGAAGGATTTACATCACCAAAAAGAATTTCGGCTACTGCAACTGCGCCTTCCTGTCCTGGGTACCAGGTGTGAAGTAATGCCTTGGTTTGCGTTAACCAGCCCTGCATTTCGACGTTTCCACCGCTTGATAATAAAACGCTGACGTTCTTATTGGCTTTTAAAATCAGATTGATGAGCAATTCCTGCTCTTCCGGCAGGTTAAACGGACGGTCAAATCCCTCCGATTCAGTTTTATAATCAAATCCAACGCAAAGAACCACGAGGTCACTTTTTGCGGCAAGGGCAACAGCGCGTTCGATGGCATCATTTTTATTGGTATTGGAAAGCTCGTAACCCAGGCGAATGGCTGCCCCACCGCCACCCTGGTAATATTCCAGAACAATTTCGTTATCCTGGCCTTTTTGCAAATCAACAGCAACGGTTTTAAACATTTCAGGCTGGTCGTACCACTGATCAATAACTTGTTTTTTATTTACCCAAAGCCTGAACCCGTCATCACCCGAAATGGTAAAATCGTACGTTCCGGTTTTTTCTACTTTCATCAAACCGGTCCATCTTGCCGAAATATTTTCGATGCCCAAACCTGGCGGAACATCCCCTGGCTTATCAAAATTGACCATAACATCCGTCCGGGTTGTAAAAGGAGCACCTTCCAAATCTTTATTCTTAAAATATTCGCCTTTTAAACCAACAATTTTTTCGTTTCCCTGAAAGTAATAAAAGCTACTGTTTTTGTAGAGCGCCGGTTCGATAAAACGGGGTAATTTTGTTCCTCTTTCGTAATTTACAGCAACTTGGTCGCCTGCAAGTTTTTTGATGGCTTCATAAAAAGAAGTCTGCTGATAAGCCGTCACAAACGAACTTCCGCCTCCGCCGGTCACTGCAGGATGACCATTTGGACCAATTACTGCAATGGTTTTGATGGTTTCCTTTTTTAAAGGAAGGAAATTATCCTGATTCCGTAGAAGTGTTGTTGCGCCGCGAGCAACATCAAGCGCAATCTTTCGGGCGCTGGCAGTATCAAAATTATTTCCGGCAAAATAAGCAGTTTGGTCGAACATTCCAAAACGCTTGTAAATCCTCAGAATCCGACGGATTTTATCGTCAATCATTTCTTCAGTAAGCCTGCCGTCGTTAAGTGCCGGAAGCAGGGAATCTTTGTTCATGTGTGCCCCTGAAGGCATTTCGATGTCGAGGCCGGCTTTGGCGCAACCTACGCCATCGTAAGTCGAAACCCAGTCGGACATGACAAAGCCATCAAATCCCCATTCTTTTTTTAAAACTTCGGTCAGAAGATATTCGTTTTGAGAGCTGTAAACACCGTTTACCGGATTATAGGCCGACATCACTGCGCCAACATTTCCTTCCTGCACCGATGCTTTAAAAGCCGGCAGATAAATTTCGTGGAGCGTGCGTTCGTCCATATCCGACGAAACAAGATGACGCGAAAAATCCTGGTTATTGGCGGCATAATGTTTGGCCGTGGCAACCACACCTTTGTTTTGCATTCCTTTGATGAAGGCCGTTGCCATTTTCCCGGCAAGGAAAGGGTCTTCACCCAGATATTCAAAATTACGGCCACACATAGGGGCACGGTGAATGTTCATCCCGGGGCCAAGCATGATGCTGATTTTTTTCGATTTTGCCTCGCTGGCAATGGCTTCTCCAACTTTATTTATCAATGCGGTGTCCCAGCTTGCAGCGTAGGCGATGGTAGCAGGGTAGGCGATGGCCGGGTTGCCGTCGCGCACGCCAACTGTGGCATCCGACATTTTAACTTCGGGCAGTCCAAGCCTTTTATTTCCCTTGATGAAAAAATCGTTAACGCCGCCAATCATTTCAATTTTCTCGTCAAGCGTCATCTGGCCGATGATTTTTTGGATGTCGGACTCATCCTGACTTTGTTTGTTTGTAGGGCTGCATCCCGCAATGACGACCAGAATCAGGCCTGATAAAATAATGTTTTTTCTCATGTTATTTATTTTTGGATATCGACAAGTAATCAAAAAATATTGGTTTTTTTCAAATCAATGGGGCGAAGTATGAATTTGAAGCTATAATCTGATGGCGGCAAAAGATATTGCTGATGAGGCCTGGCTCCCCAGCTATCGTCGCCGCCAACGCCCATTTGTTTGAGATCGAGGGTTACAAAAGTTGTGTCGCGGGGTTTTATGTCGTTGGTGTGTTTGTAATTTGCCTTGATTCCCTGGTCGAAATCTTCGATGGGATTTCGAAGCGCTGAACCCGAAAACATAGGTAAACCTTCGATCAGCAAGCCTTTTCCGGCTTCATCGGTAATGGCCATGTGCCGGATATCGGTTTTGTAGCCATTTTCCTGTGGTCGGATGTAAGGGAAAAATTGGTTTGAAACTTTATCTTCATAAAAACCTACAAATGCCGATTTGTTCCGGTCGCAGTAATTTTCGTGCGGTCCGCGGCCAAACCAGGAGAGATTTTCAAATTTTCCCGACATCGAAAAACGCATCCCAAAACGCGGCAACTCAGGCCGAACCGTCCGAAGGTCGAGATATTTGGCTTTCATATTATTTCCGGTAACGGCAGTAAATGCGCCTGCATCAACGTTTTCAAAATTAAAATACAGCAGCAAATCAGGCTCATGCCCTGTAATTTGCCTTTGCGCGTAGTTTTTGATGTCCTGGTCGGTGAGGGTGGTTTCCCATAATCTGAATTCGTCAATTTTCCCTTTAAAAAGCCTTCCACCATCATCGAATCCGCCAATGGTACTGATTCCGGAAATATCAAGAGCTTCTGCATTTTCAAAACTGATGACTTCGATAAATTCGCCATCAACATAAAGTTTGAGCAGTTTATCGGCACGGTTGTAGGCCAGCGAAAGCAAATACCAGTTTTCGGGCGTAAACGTAAAATTGAAAGGCTTGTAAGAGTTGCCACCTAAGAAAAAATAAAGGGTTCCATTTTCACGAAACTCAAAATGCAGGCGGCCTTTTGCCCATTCAGCGTTGTCCCAGATGGCATTTTTATCGGAAAAACCGGTTGGAAAAATCAGTACTTCAAGCGTAAAATTGTCGAGGCTAACTAGGCCGGGGTCATTAATTTTTAGCAACGAAGATTGAATGTCTAAATCAAAAGCGTTGCCAAACCCAGGACGCGAAGCCGAAATCGCTTCCATTTTCTGGTTTTCATAGCCGAGCAGGTTTAGCCGGCTTTCAACCCAAACCTCACCTTTCCCATTTATGGTGTAATCAACTTGTAGGATTGAATTTACATCCGGTAACAAATAACCGACTTCTGCAACTGTTGCGCTGGCATCAATTTTATGTAAAACCACACTTTTTAAAACCCTGTTTTTGCTGGCTGCTTTCCAGGGTGCGCATCGTTTTTCCATGCCATTTCCAAAATCGTTATCTGTGGGTGCCCGCCAGAAATTTGGCGTCAGTCCTTCGGCCAGCAACTCGGCGCCATCACTTGTCCAGCCTGTAATTTCACCGTTTTCTTTACTTAAAATAATCTTAAAATTGTTTCCTGAAAATTCGATTAAAGAATCGTTTTCTGATATTATAAGATTTGGAATTGGTGATCCGGTTGTACTTTCCGGTTTCATCGGGTTTGGAAGGGCAATTTGTTCAGAAGCAACTTCAAACCCTGACGGGATAAGGCCGTCATCAGAGGTTGTTACCAGGCTGAAATTGATGAAATAGGCTACTCCCGGAAGATAATCGAGGCTTGAAAGGTTGATGTTAATCGTTTTGCTAGAATGGGCTTCAACATCCGGATTTTGAATGATGCCTTCGAGAATGTTTTTCCCGTTGGCTTCAACCCGCCAGTGTAAATTGTAGCAGTCGAGATTGATAAAATCGTGTTTATTGATCAGGTGGAATTTTCCCAGATACGGGTCAAGCGCCTGGATTCCGGCATATTGATAGGTTTTTTTTACTTCTTTTAAGGCAGGATGAGGTGTCCGGTCAGCCGAAACCAGGCCGTTGGAGCAAAAGTTTCCGTCGCTCGGGACATCTTCCGGGCCATAATCACCACCATAGGCAAAGAATTTTTCGCCATTTTCGTCAGTTTTATAAAAACCCTGGTCAACCCAATCCCAGATGCAGCCTCCCTGCAACTGATCGTATTTTTCGATAACATCCCAGTAATCCTGGAAATTGCCGGTGCTGTTGCCCATCGAGTGGGAATATTCGCACATGATGAGCGGTCTGTCCTGTTTTTTTTTGGCGTAGCTTTCGATGTATTCGATGGAAGGATACATCGGGCAATAAATATCGGTGTTAGGGCCAAGCAAAGCCCGTTCGTAATGAACCGGTCGGGAAAGGTCTTTTTGTTTGATAAATTTGTAGCACGCGGTAAAATTTACCCCATCACCAGCCTCGTTTCCCATGCTCCAGATAATCACCGAAGGATGGTTTTTGTCGCGTTCGAGCATCCGGTTTACGCGATCAATGTGCGCCTTTTCCCAGAGAGGGTCTTTGGCGAGGCTCTTTTCGTCGTAGCCCATGCCATGCGATTCGATGTTGGCCTCATCAATTACATAAATTCCATATTCGTTGCAGAAATCATACCACCGTGGATTGTTTGGATAATGGGCGGTTCGCACGGTGTTGATGTTATTTTGCTTCATCAGCCTGATGTCTTTCATCATTGATTCTTCCGAAATAACATGCCCTGTTGCGGGGTCGTGTTCGTGGCGGTTTACACCTTTAATTAATATAGGCACGCCGTTAATCAGCAATTGCCCGTTTTTGATTTCTGAAGTTCTGAACCCAATTTTAGAGGTTACAGTCTCCAGAATTTTACCTTTCTTATCGGAAAGGCTGATGATAAGCGTGTATAATTCAGGGGTTTCGGCGGTCCATTTGCGGGGTTCTTTAATAAAACGGGAAAAGCTGAAAGTTTGCCTGGGTTCAGTTCCTGCTTTCAAAGCCCGGTTTTCTTCATATATAATTGCGTTTGGCGAATTTCCAAGGAGGCTGATTTCCAGATTGAGTTTTTCGGATTTTTTCATGACCGGGCTGGTTATTTCAACTTCCAGCTCAAACTGGCCATCGCGGTAATTGTTGGTGAGATTTGGATGGGCAAAAAAATCGCTGATGTAAATCTGTGGAACCGAAAACAGGAAAACATCCCGCTCGATGCCGCTAATGCGCCAGAAATCCTGACATTCGAGGTAGGCGCCGTCGCTCCAGCGGTAAACCTGCAAGGCCAGTAAATTTTCGCCAGGTTGCAAAAACGACGAAATATCAAATTCTGCTGGGGTTTTGCTGTCCTTGCTAAACCCAACTTCACGACCATTTATCCAAAGATAAAATGCCGATTTTACCCCACCAAAATGAATGAAAGTCCGTCTACCGTTCCAATTTTCGGGAATGGTGAAAGCGGTAAGATACGAACCCGTTGGATTGATGTTGTGTGGAATGGCCGGTGGCTGCGGGTTTTCGGTCCATTCGTAAGGCTGGTTTACATAAATCGGGATGCCGTAACCCTGCAACTCCCAGTTTGAAGGAACAGCGATATTATCCCAGCTTTTCGCATCAAAACCCGGTTTATAAAAATCTATGGGACGTTCGGCAATTTTCTCGACCCAGTTAAATTTCCAGGTGCCATTAAGCGATTTGAAATAGGGTGAAGCTTCCTTTTTGTTTTCAAAAGCCTGTTCAACACTGGCAAAAGGAACATAAAAAGTATGAGGCTCCACAGTGTTTCGCGAAACTACTGCGGGATTTTCGATATCCTCGAAAATATTCTTTTCCTGAGCCATAATTTTTGGTGAATAAATCAGAAGCATCAAAACCGGCAAAAGCGCGTAAATTTTTTTCATAGTATTTTTTTAAGATTAAAAAAGTCAGGTATCATCTAAAAGTAACAATCCGCCAGTGGCTGATGTTTGGTAAAACTTTTAAAACTCATCGCTCATCCCGAAACTGGGCTGGCGGTTAATCCATCTTCCACGGGTAAAATCAGGAAAATCCTGAGGTTCGCCACCACTGGCAATGGATTGTTCCGATAAAGGCGTAATCACACTCCAGGCTGCAGCATCGTAAACATCGAGTGGTGGCTGGATTTTGCGTTTTACGGATTCTACAAAAGCATTCAGCACAAAAAAGTCCATGCCGCCATGGCCCGTGCCTTCGGCCTGGTCCTGGTATCTTTTCCAAAGAGGATGGTCGTATTTTTGGATGTAAGGTTTAGAAGGTTCCCACTGGTGCGCCGGGCTTGTGCCTTCGATGTAAATTTGGTTTCCGTCGTTCATCCACAAACCTTTTGTTCCCTGAACCCTGAAGCCGAGGGAGTAGGGGCGGGGCAGGCTGGTATCGTGAATCACGATGATGGATTCGCCGTTGGCTGTCGAAATTGTGGTGGTAACCACATCGCCCATTTTCCATTTGAGTTTTGCGTTGGGATGATCCGGGCCGCCGTTTTTCACAATGTAGTCGTTTAAACCGACAGCTTTGGTGGAGGTTGAAGTCAGCGACACAAAACGGTTTCCGTGGTTGATGTCGAGATAATTGGCAATCGGGCCAATGCCATGGGTTGGGTAAACATCGCCGTTGCGTTTGAGGTAATGTTCGGTGCGCCATCTGGCTTCGGAGTAGCCTTTTGCGCCAAATTCGACACCTCCGCCGTAAGGCTGTGTGCCATTATTGAAAAGGACTTCGCGCAAATCGTGCTCGTAGCCGCACTGGCAATGTACCAGTTCGCCAAACATTCCCTGCTTCACCATATTTAAAATGGCCATCACATCACGGCGATAGCAAACATTTTCGAGAATCATGCAGGGCATCCCCGTTTGTTCTGAAGCATTTACCATGTCCCAGCAATCTTCGATGGTGTTGGCAGCCGAAACTTCCACACCGGCGTATTTCCCGGCTTTCATCGTGTCAACAGCCATAATCGGGTGCCACAGCCAGGGCGTCGAAATAATCACGCCGTCAATGTCTTGTCGTGCCAGCAGATCTTTGTAGGCAAAATCGCTTCCGGTGTATAGCGCGGGTTTTGCAAATCCGGCTTTTGTTGTCATTTCGACTGCCATATCCAACATTCCCTGGTCGGTATCGCACATTGCCGGAACTTCGACATCGTTTCGCTGGAGCAGGTTTTGCAGGTGGTTTTGCCCGCGAAGGCCAACGCCAATAAGGGCAATGCGCACTTTTTTGGTTTGAAAAGGATTTGAAAAGCCCATCGCCGGGGCAAAAGCAAGGCCAAGTCCGGCCAGGGAGCCGGCTTTAATAAAATCACGTCGTGTAAAATCTTTCTTCATCTTTTTTCGATTTATGATTTTTCTATTTTTTTTGAAGCCAATATATGTTGGGTAAAGGCTGGCAGGTTTCAGTTTAAACCAGTTTTGATTTCATTTTTTCCTCCCTCAACCCTGCATCGAGGCCACAGGAATATCTTCAAAAATATTATCCATCACCAGTGTCATAGCGCCCATCACCGCTGATTTATCGCCTAAAATGGAAGTCATAATCTGGCAATCGTTTTTAATTTTATAAATGGTGTATTTGTTTAACGTTTGCTGGATGGGGTCGATAATGAAGTTGCCGGCCTTGGACACTTTGCCGCCCAGAATAATGGCTTCCGGATTAAAAATATGGATCAATGTTGCCAGCCCTTTGCCGAGGTATTCCGAAATTTTGGCAAGCAAATCAATCGAAAGCTGGTCGCCCTGCATGGCACATTCCACAATGATTTTGGTGGTAATATCCGAAAGCTTATCGCCAACAATGGCCGTGATTTTGGTTGTTTTTCCATTTTCGATTTCGGTGCGGGCCATTTGTTCCAGGGCAACACCTGATGCAACAGTTTCGAGACAGCCACGTTTTCCGCAAAAGCACAAAAGGCCGTCGTCAACAATCTGGATGTGGCCAAACTCGCCGGCAAATCCCGAATTTCCCTTGTAAAGCTTACCGTTGAGAATCATTCCCATCCCAATTCCTGAGCCGATGTAGAGGCAAAGCACATTATTTCGTCCCTGGGCAAGTCCAAAAGCCGATTCGCCCAGCGCCATCACCCGCGCATCGTTATCCAGGAAAACCGGCTTGCCGAATATTTCTTCAAAGATTTCCCTGGTTGATTTTTCGCTGTAATTAAAATACGAGTAGCTTGTGCCGAGGTTAGGATTGGTGAGGCCAGGCAACCCGATGCCGATACTCAGTACTTTTGAATAATCAATCCCCGAGTTTTGAATGATCGTCCGCATGAAATTGTTGATGTCGTCAACACATTGCGGGTTGTTTTCCAACGGCCTGTTGAGGGTTTGAATGTTGTTGATGACCTGGTTTTTAAGGTCGAAAATGGCTATTTCGGTTGATTTCATGCCAATTTTGATGCCCACAACAAACCGTGCCTCCGGATTAATCCCAAAAAGGTTTGGCCTGCGTCCGCCAATGGAGTGTCCAACGCCTTCTTCGCGCACAAGCCCTTCGGTAATCAATTCGTTAAGCAGTTTATTGATGGACGGCGAACTCATATTGGTGAGTTTGCAAATCTCAGGGTTCGATAAAACTTCGCGCTGATAGAGGTGTTTGAGGATGCTCTTTTTTTGGTAGTATTTTTTTATTCCCAAATTGGAAAGCTTTTCAAGATTCCCGTTTTGCAGAAAGACCGGGTCGGAAAATATATTGGTTTGGCTCATTAATTTAACTAAAGTCGAGAATGATTAATAAATTTTTGTAAAATTATTAAAACTTTCTAAATCTTTTTACAAAGAAAAGGAAAAATTTAAAGATAGTTGGTAAAAGGCAGGTAATGAATAGTATAGAATGAAAAGATGGAAGAATGGAATGATGGAATGATGGAATGATGGAAAAGTGGAAGAATTGAAGAATGGAAAGTTGGAATGGTAGAAAGTTGGAATGGTAGAAAAATGGAATGGTGGAAGAGTGGAATGATGGAAGAATAGAAAAATGAGACAATTCGACCCCCGATAGCTATCGGGGCGACAATTGAAGAAATGAATGAATCTGAAAGTTTCCTGCTTCCGACTTCCGACTTCCGACTTTTGTCTTACGCCTTACGCCTCACGCCTCGCAACTGCCGACTGGCAACTGGCAACTGGCTACTGCCAACTCACCCCTTCGTCTTCAACCGATAACCTACGTTGTGGATGTTTTCGATTTTGACTTTTTCGTCGGAGCTCAGGTATTTGCGAAGCCTCGAAATAAAAACATCGAGGCTGCGGCCTGCAAAATAATGGTTGTCGCCCCACACTTCGTCTAAAATATCGTCACGTTTGATGATGGTGTCGCGGTGTTCATAAAGCATTTTTAAAAGTTCGGCTTCGCGGTGGGTGAGCTGGCGGGACTTTCCGGCGTTTTTAAGCGCATGATTTTTAAAATCGAAAATAAAATCTCCAAGCTGGCATTCACCGGTTACGACATTATTTTTCTGGCCATGATGCGACCTTTTCAGGAAAACCTCAATTTTTAAAACCAGTTCTTCGATGCTGAATGGTTTCGTGATGTAATCGTCGGCGCCAAGCCTGAGACCATGGATTTTATCTTCTTTGGTTGATTTTGCGGTTAGAAAAATAATGGGAATTTCCTGGTTTTCTTCCCGTATTCTGCGTGCCAGCTCATAGCCGTCCATCTTTGGGAGCATCACATCGAGGATGCAGATGTCGTACTGGTTTTTGTTAAACAGGCTTTGGGCCTCAACGCCATCTTCGCAGTAATCAATTAAATATCCGTGAAGTTCAAGATTATCGCGGGTAACAAACGATAAAGTGAGGTCGTCTTCGACGTAAAGGATTTTTGCTTTTGAATTCATGATACGGGTATTTCGATGATAAAATTTGATCCTTTTCCGGGTTCACTTTCGAGGCTGATTTTCCATTTGTGTGCCTGGCAGGCACTTTTTACATAATACAACCCCAGTCCGAAACCTTTAACATTGTGCACGTTGCCGGTGGGGATGCGGTAAAATTTTTCAAAAACTTTCTTCTGATATTCGCGGCTGATTCCCGGGCCATGGTCCTGGATTCCGATAGTAACTTTCCGGTCTTGAAATTTCGTCCTGATTTTGATTTCAGGATTTTCGCCTGAATATTTTATGGCGTTTTCGAGCAGGTTGTGCAAAATATTGGTAAGATGAAGTTTATCCGCCTTAATCGGGGGAATCTTTTCATCTAAAACGGTGGTTAGCGAAAAGCTGATTTTGTCGTTGCTTGCCTTGCAATTGCCCGCAACCTGCGTGATGAGGTCGTTCAGGTTCACCTTTTCCTTTTTAAGTTCAAAACCACTTTTTTCGATGCGGGCAATCTGAAGCACCTTTTCAACCTGGTTGTTCAGCCGGTTGTTTTCCTGTTTGATGATCGTACCATAATTTAAAAGGCGCTGCGGGTTTTTGATAATTTCGGGATTGATGATCACATCAGCCGAAATGTTGATGCTCGAAATGGGCGTTTTGAACTCGTGGGTCATGTTGTTGATGAAATCTTTCTGAAGTTCGGAGAGGCGTTTTTGCTGTAAAATGATAAAAATGGCGTAGCCAAAAAAGATCACCGAAACCAGCAGGATGGCCGAAAAGATCGTCCAGATGGTCATGTAGCCGGTGAGGTAAGTGCTTTTTGAAGGGAAATTGACGCCAAAATAATAGAGGTATTCGTTGTATTTGGGCATGTTGCTGGTTGGTTTTACCGGCTTTTCTTTCCCGTTCATCGAAATATAGTTGCCGTAAACCATGATGTCGGTGTGGCAGTCGTAAATGGCGTATTCGTAATCAATGTCAATATTCAGTTTGTCGAACTCTGTACGAAGGTAATAATCAAGGATGTTGGCATCAATTACGCTGTTTACGTTTACAACAAAGTAATTCGACGAAAGCTGGCTCACGGGGTTTTCGTTTGGAAGAACGGTTTGATTGAACGTGCTCAGTTTACCTGCGACATTTTTTAGTCCGATAAAAATGGTTTGGTTAAACTGCTTTTCGCTGATATTCCAGGCTTTCTGCATCCAGTAAATCTGAACCACAAAGATGCCGATAATGGCAAAAGTTCCCAAAATTACAACCAATCTTACCTGGTTCCGATTCATTTTTATAGTTCCTGAAGTTATTAAACGTTTACTGATTCCTTCAAAATTCCCGTGAAACCTTCACGCTTTCAATTTGTTTTGTAAAAATATATGAAATCCTTCCCGGCCAGAAAGTTTTTACATTTCGTTAACAAAGATTTGATTTTCGTTAACACGAACTATAAAATGATTATCAGACCTTTGTGGCATAATTTAATTGTCATTTAAAAATTTAAATATTTACAAACATGAAAAGGATTTCGATTTTACTTATCGCTTTATTGGTTGCCCCGGCTATGATGCTGATGGCACAGGATGCAAAAACAAAAACCACTACGGCAGCACCGGCAGCGCCTGCAGCACCGGCAGCACCGGCACTTGCAGTTGGCGCAAAAGCAAACTGGGATAAACTGCTTCTGGATATGGGAAATGTTGATTACCAGGTTCCAAAAACCGCCGAGTTTACGCTTACCAACGAAGGCAACGAACCTTTGTTGATTACTTACGCAAAAGCTTCATGTGGATGCACCGGATTAAAATATGCGCAGGAACCGGTTTTGCCAGGAAAAACTACCCAACTTTCGGTAACTTACAACGCCGCCAGCCCCGGAGATTTCCGTAAAACCATTACCGTTCAAACCAATGCCGACGCTAATGCCACAACCCTTACCATTATGGGCAAAGTGGTTAAAAAAGAAGAAACTCCGGTTAAATAATAAAAAAACCTCCTTTAGAATTTTCTGAAGGAGGTTTTTTTTTGATGATAATGCAGGATTTTGACTGTTTACAGAGATCAAAATTATAGATCAGCACCGGCAGGTTACCCAAAAATTTCTATCGGTCGGTGTGCGCAGCACCCGAAAGGGGCTGATAAAACAAAATAATTATGGAGTTGGAGCGGTCCGCCAGTTGGCGGACCGTTCAGCGATCGATCAGCCTATTTATGCACCTTTTTAATAAACTCCTCAACTTCCGGGATTCCGCCCTGGTAAACAAGATAGCCGTTGTAAGGTTCGCGTTCGGTGATGTCGTCGTTGATAGGGGTCAGCATGATCCGTTTCACTTCTTCGGGGTCGTCGGTCTGGCCTAAAGCCCAGCCCAGCTTGATAAAAGCAACTTCGGGAAGCATGTTGCCTGCCGGAATAATTCCTTTGGCCATCATGTCGCGGCCAGTATCGTAAACAAACATGTGCACGTAACCCCAGATGGTTTGCAAAGTCATGTACATGCAAACGCCTTTTGCCTGGGCGCGCTCAATGGCGGGGTAAAGTTCCTTGTTCACGTGGCCGAGGCCGGTTCCTACAATCACAATTCCTTTGTAACCCATTTCAACCATCGAATCGATGATGTCGGGCTTCATGGCAGGATAATAATACAACATGGTAACTTTATCGCTGAAGTAAGGCATGATTTTAACATTCCGGTCTTTGCGGCGGTGGTTGTATTCCTGTTTAATGTGGGTGATTCCTTTGCGGGAAACCATTGCTAAAGGTGTGTCACCGATGGTACGGAACGTTGAGCGGTAAGATGAGTGCATTTTCCTGACGCGGGTTCCTTTGTGAAGCAGGCCGTATTCGTCGGAAGTAGGACCAAACATGCAAACCATTACTTCGGCAATGTCACCGTGGCCGGCGGCGTAGGTGGCGTGCATTAAATTGAGCGCTGCATCTGAGCTGGGGCGGTCGGAAGAACGCTGTGAACCAACCAGAACGATGGGCACCGGCGAATTTTGAACCATAAAAGTAAGGGCAGCGCCGGTGTGGTGCAAAGTATCCGTTCCATGGCCAATCACGATGCCTTCGACACCGTTTTCGATTTCTTTGCCGATGGCTTTGGCCAAAGTCATGTATTGTTTTGGTCCCATGTTTTCGCTGAAAACTGCAAAAATCTTTTCAGTGGTCAGGTTGCAGATGTCGGCGAGTTCGGGGACTGCGCCGTAGAGTTCTCCAGGCGAAAATGCCGGGATTACTGCACCAGTGCGGTAGTCGAGGCGCGAAGCGATTGTTCCGCCGGTGCCGATTAATTTTACTTTCGGAAGGTTTGGCGTGTATGGAAATTCCTTTTCAGGGATTTTGTAGTTGGCTTTTTTGTAGCCTGTTTCTTCCATTTCGAGAATAGTCCGGATATCGATGCCGATGTTGTAACCGGTGACAATTTTTAAAACGATGTGCTGGTCATCGTCGTTTTCGGAACGGGGAAGAACGGTGCCATCAAATGGGCCGCGTTTGGTTTGGATGTGAGCCGTGCCCCAAACCCTGACATTGTATTTTTTTAGAGTTTCGAGTGCGGCGCCTTTGTAGCCCTGAAAAATATCTTCATTCATTATTTTTAGTTTTGAGATTAAAATGTGTGTGCAGTATTTAAAGATTAGAAATGAGTAAAAATTCGTAACCGATTGATTAAAAACCTCACAGGTTTTTCAACCCTGGTAGGTTTTGTATCTGATAGGTTTATAGATTAAAGCGTTTTTAGAAAATTACTGATGTTGGTTTCGATTCTGTTCACCACATGCGAAGCATCTGATTTTACAAACTTTTCGCCGGTTATTTTTTCGTAAAGTTCGATGTACCGCTCCGAAACCGATGCAACAAAAGCATCGCTCATTTCGGGAACCTGCTGCCCGGCATATCCCTGGAAGCCATGGCTCATCAGCCATTCGCGCACAAATTCTTTCGAAAGCTGCTTCTGAGGCTCGCCTTTTTCCTGGCGTTCTTCGTAACCTTCCAAATAAAAATAGCGGGACGAATCGGGAGTGTGAATTTCATCAATGAGATAAATGATACCGTCTTTCTTACCAAATTCATATTTTGTGTCAACCAGGATCAGCCCCATTTTTTCGGCGATTTCGGAGCCTTTTTTGAAAATTTCCAGCGTGTATTTTTCCATCAGGGCGTAATCTTCGGTCGAAACAATGCCCTGGCTGATGATTTCCTCTTTTGAAATATCCTCATCGTGGCCTTCGGCAGCTTTGGTTGTTGGCGTGATGATGGGTTGCGGAAAACGTTGATGTTCCTTCATGCCGTCAGGGACGGGTACTCCGCAGATTTCGCGGGAACCGTTTTTATACGTGCGCCACGAACTTCCCGTAAGGTAGCCGCGGATGATCATCTCGACAGCAAATGGCTTGCAAAACCTGCCAACGGTGACCATCGGGTCGGGAGTGGCGATTTTCCAGTTGGGAACAATGCCAGCGGTGGCATCCAGAAATTTGGCGGCAATCTGGTTGAGTACCTGCCCTTTGTAAGGAATTCCTTTGGGTAAAACCACGTCGAAGGCAGAGATGCGATCGGTTACAACCATCACCATCAGTTCGTCGCCAATGTTGTAAACGTCTCTCACTTTGCCGGTGTAAACGCTTTTTTGTCCCGGAAAACTAAAGTTTGTCTTTACTACTGCGTTCATCATAATTATTTATTTTTAAATTGTTACTTGTTGTTTATTAACCAAACCTAACATCCGCTAACCGGCAGACTGTCAGTTTTTCTCCGAATTTTCTATGGTTTGAGGTTTTAATAACTCATCGTAAATCCTACACCATTTCCTGTAAATCCAAATCTAAAATCAGCATTATCCCAAAAGGAACTTGTTTTTACGCTTTTATTATAGGTATTTACAGCGGTTCTTGCCTGTTTATTGAACTTTTGGCCAATCGGAATGGTGATAATTATCAATCCGGCACCCACAGCGGCCAAAGCCCAGTTTGGATCACCTCCACCAATGGCAGTTCCAATTGGCCAACCAACCATAAAGCCACCGGCAAATGCTAAAATATTTCCAAAAATGTAAGTGGTCTGAGCAGTTTTAATTTCCTGAAAAGCTTGTTCATTGGGCTTCATGGTTTTAACAAGATTCGACATGTTCATTCTTTTTGAACCCTGATAAAATTGATAACCACCAAACACTTTTTGCATGACAATGGTATCCATGGAGGGTTGTCCGGACACACCGGCGAATCCAGCTATCAATAAAATGATAAAAATCGAAATCCTTTTCATTCAGAATAAGTTTATTTAATCGGCATTTTTAAATTATGTGATCTCATCAATTTCCCTGATTAAGTCTAAACCTGTTGTCGGCCACTTCGCTGTAAGCATTAATGATCTTAACCACCAGTTTATGGCGGAGAATATCTTTTTCGTTGAGGAAGATAAATTCGATGCCGGGAATATCTTTTAAAATGTGTGTTGCCTGCACCAGTCCAGATGATTGGTGGCGTGGCAGGTCGATTTGTGTGATATCGCCGGTTACGATAAATTTTGCCGAGCGTCCCATTCTGGTCAAAAACATTTTGAGCTGGCTTTCGGTGGCATTTTGTGCTTCGTCGAGGATGGCGAAAACATTGTCGAGGGTGCGGCCGCGCATGAATGCCAGCGGGGCAATTTCGATGGTGCCGTCTTCGAGGTAGCCCAGCAATTTTTGCGATGGCAGCATATCGCGCAAAGCATCGTAAAGTGGCTGCATGTAAGGGTCGAGTTTATCTTTGAGGTCGCCCGGAAGAAAGCCCAGGTTTTCGCCGGCTTCCACAGCAGGGCGCGTAAGGATGATGCGTTTGATTTCGCGGTTTTTAAGCGCCTGAACGGCAAGCGCAACGGCGGTGTATGTTTTTCCGGTTCCTGCCGGGCCAATGGCAAAAATCAGGTCATTCGTGCGGCTGCACTCGACCATTTTTTGCTGGTTTGGTGTCCGGGCTTTGATCAGATTTCCGTGCCTGCCATGCATCAGCACATCTTTGCTGGTAAAAGTCTCGGCTGCTAACGTTTCAGATTCAGCCTCCAAAAGGTCCTCAACATCATTTTCGCTGATTCGGCCAAAATGCTCGAAATGCAGGATCAGCAGCGAGAACTTCCGCTCAAAGAGGTCGATTTGTTCGTCATCACCAATAATCTTAATTTGCGTACCACGTGCGATAATCTTCAATTTTGGAAAATTCTTCCTGAGTATTTCGAGGTTCGAATCGTTTACTCCAAAAATTTCGAGCGGATTGATGGATTCTAAAGCGATGGTCTTTTCTGTCATTCGATATTATTCCAGTTTTTTTCGGTACAATTAACAAAAAGCAATTTTGATATTTGATTGGCCAAAATTATCAAAATTTGTCATTGGCTTCATTTAGAATTACTAATTTTGGCCTAAATTATTGGTGGCATAAAATGCTGCCGGTTATTCAAACCATGGCATTAATCACTCTAACAAGCGACTGGGGAAAGAAAGATCATTACGCAGGTATGGTTAAAGGGACAATATTATCGAAAATCCCCGGCGCCATCATCGTTGATATTGCGCACGACATCCCGCACTACAATCTTAACAGCGCATCATTTGTTCTGAAGAATTCGTTTCGGGCATTTCCTGCCGGCACTATTCACATTATTGATATTGTTGCTGACGCAACCATCGAGATGCCTCACGTTGTAGTTGTTTATGACGGCCATTATTTTATTGGTACCGATAACGGTATTTTTTCGCTCATTTTTGATCATGAACCGGAACAGATTTTTGAAATTGATTTAATTCAGGACACCGACACCTTCACCTTTTCGGCACGTGATATTTTTATCATCGTGGCCCAGCATATTGTCGAAGGAAAACCACTATCGGAAGTTGGTCCTGTGCGAAAAAAACTTACCACAAAAATTTCCCTGAAGCCGGTAACTTCAGCAACACTCATTAAAGGTCATGTAATTTTTATCGATAGTTATGAGAATGTTTTCACAAATATCACCAGGGATATTTTCTTTAATGTCTCTCAAAAACGGCCATTCTTAATCACTTTTGGGCCTTCCCGATACAAAGTTTCAAAAATCAGCCAATCGTACAAAGATGTTGCCGAAGGCGAAATTATGGCTTTATTCAGTTCGACAAGTCATTTACAAATTGCAGTATCTATGGGCAATGCAGCAGGTTTGCTGGGTTTAAAAATTGACGATTCGGTCAGAGTGGAGTTCGCATGAGAAACAGTTTGAGTATTGCAGGCAAAAACATATTTGTAAGATTCGGTTCTAAGCTAAGATTTCAAATTCCCGAACGCTTCAATTTTTTACACATATTTAGATTGTAACATTTGTTACCATTAGGATTGCCGAAATGAATATGTTTAAAAAATATTTAAAATTTGTCAACAAAATCAGGCAACCAATCGAGATTTAACTAATCTATAGAGTTATAATTTTTCAGATACCAAATCATTAAATCAAAGCCCTTTTCGGGGGTAAAATAAAATAAGGAGTTAGTATGAACAAAAGACTTTTACTCGTACTGTTGGTTTTGGCTTTCTTGCCATTTAAAATGAAAGCTGAATGGGTTACGCTGTATAAAAATAAAACAGCCCAAACCCCACCAAAAGTTCAGATATTGAGTGACGATAATAGCGGCACAATTCTAAAAATAGAGATCGCCGGATTCGACATCAGACAGTTTACCACCGATGGAAAATCATACCAGGTTGTTGATTTACTTTCGGATATTTTTGTTACTAACCCTGGTAGCCCTGAGTTACCCCACATTGCCAAAATTCTTGCTGTGCCCGATCAGGCAGGCATTTCGGTCGAAGTAATCGAAACCGGTGAAATTCAGACATTCCAGAATATTTATTTACCGCCGGCACGCCAAAGTTGGTGGGAAGGCCAGCCGGAGACAGCCTACGAAGAAAATTCAAAAGCCTATAATTCTGACGAAATCTTCCCGAACGAATTTGCCAGTACCGAAGCTCCTTCGGTATTCAGGGATTTTCGTATTGCCCGCGTTTCGGTTTTTCCGCTTCGTTACAACGCCGCCAAAAGAGAGCTTCAGGCTGTTTCTTCAATCACCGTAAGGGTAAATTATGGAAAAGGCGAGGTAATTAATCCAAAGACTTCTCCAAAACATAAAATTGCGCCATCCTTTGCAAAACTCTATCGCAGCTTCATTTTTAATTATCAGAGTGTTTTGGATAACCGTTATGATGGCAGGGAAGACGGACGGGAATTGATGCTTTGCATTATGCCCGACATTTTTCCGGCAGGCTTCCAGGTTTATGCTGATTGGAAACGGCAAAGCGGCACCGACATTCATGTAACAAAATTCAGCGATATTGGCGCAAATGCCACAAACCCCGACATCATCAAAACCCACATTGCGGATGCTTATCATAACTGGGAAAACCCTCCAACTTATGTTTTAATTATTGGTGATGATGGCGTTTTCCCAAAAAAAATCGTCACTTATCCCGATTATTCTTTCCCCAGCGATGATTATTTTGTTGAAATTGATGGTGACGATTATTTTCCGGAAATGATGATCGGCCGCTTTACCAACCAGGGTGATACCAGGATGCAGATTATGATCAATAAATTCCTTTTGTACGAAAAAAACCCCTATACTGCCGATACCGACTGGTTTAAGAAAGCCACTTGCTGCTCAAATAATGAATACCAGTCGCAGGTTGACACCAAAACTTTTGTTTCGGAAGTATTGCTTCAGAGTGGCGGTTTTAGCTCCGTTGATTTAATGATGAGCGACGGAAATAGCTGGGGCGGTGGTTGTTCCTATAATTTGAATGATATTGTTGATGTAATAAACGAAGGGCGGGGTTATTTAAACTATCGCGGCGAAGGCTGGTATTATGGCTGGTATGCCAACTGCTACGATTTCCCGACAGATGAAGTTTCTAATCTGAACAATGGACAAAAATTCACTTTTGTTACCAGCATCGGTTGTGGTGTTGCCATGTTCGATTGCCCGGGCGGCAACAGCTTTGGAGAAGAATGGGTTGAAATGGGATCATTAACAAGTCCGAAAGGTGCATGTGCTTTTGTCGGGCCAACTTCCAACACACATACTACCTATAATAACAGGATAGATAAAGGAATTTATGTCGGAATGTTCCAGGAAGGAATGGACACACCAGGCCAGGCTTTGCTTCGCGGGAAAATGTACATGTACAATGTTTTTGGAAACGACTATTATACCCAGTACCATTTTAAAGTCTTCCATGTTTTAGGCGATCCAAGTATTCATATCTGGAAAGAAGTCCCGACAGCGATTACTGTTGAGTACCCGGCTACCATTCTGGTTGGAAATGATCAGGTTGAGGTTACCGTCAAATTTGCTTCGTCAGGGCAACCAGTTCCGGATGCCGAGGTTTGTTTGACCGGGTCAGAACTTTTTGCAACAGGAATGACTGATGCTACCGGAAAAGTTACCATTAATATTACACCCGAAATTCTGGAAACACTCAAAGTAACAGTTCGTGGAAAATGGGTAATCCCAATTCAGGGAGACCTTGAAGTTATCGAAATCCTTGAACTCATCGAGCCTGAAGGCTTGCCTGTAATCGTTGATATCGATGGTAACACCGATGGTCTGATTAATCCCAACGAACATTGTAATTTTACAATAACCTTAAAAAACTGGGGCACACAAACTGCAAATAATATCCAGGCTACACTTTCGACACCCAATACCAATTATGTCGAAATCATTACAGCAAGTCCGGTAAATTTTGGAAATATCGCATCAGGAAACACAACCACCGGAAATCCATTCCAGTTTTTTGTAAAGCCAAACTGCCCGATAGGTCAGATCATTACGCTGAATTTGCACGTTACGAGCAGCAACACTGCATGGGATTATGAATTTACTGCTGAAGTTATGGGTTGCGAATTGCACTACGATAATTTTGTGGTTTATGATGCCGATGAACCTGATATGAATTTCAGAATGGATCCGGGAGAAACCGTTGTTTTGGTTGTTTCGGTCGAAAATACCGGAGCCGACATTGCGCCAAACGTTATGGGAATTTTATCTTCAAATGATCCTTACATCACCATTCCCGATTCGATCGGAACATTTGGAACCTTGGCAATTAATGGTTCTGCCACAAATACCGATTTTAATTTCATGGTTAGCGTTGCTCCTAACTGCCCGGTTGGATACATGGCAGATTATTCGCTGAAGCTGTACACCCAAAACGGAAATTATCCTTATCAGTTTATTGATAATCTGGAAATTCCGGTTGGGCTGCCCATTTCGACAGATTATTCCGGGCCTGATGCGTACGGTTATTACGCCTATTCCAATGATGATACCTTTTATGACGAAACTCCTGTTTACGATTGGAAAGAAATCTCCTATTTTGGAAGCCAGATTACCTTGCCAGCCATGAGTGACTATACCCAAACAATCAACATTCCTTTTGCTTTTACCTATTATGGAGTAAGTTACAATCAAATCCGTGTAAGTACCGATGGCTGGATGGCCTTTGGCAGTGGAACACAAACAGCACCAATAAACAATGTGCTGCCCAGCAACGATAATGTAAATAATATGGTGGCTGTGTTCTGGGACGACTTGCTCGATTCGGAGTTCTATATGGGAAAAATATTCTATTCAAATGATTACATCAATAATCGCTTCATCATCGAATGGGACAGTATTTCACACAATGGTTTCTTATCAGAACCAGAGCGGGAAGTGTTTCAGGCAATTTTGTTAAATCCAGTGCATTATCCAACTGCAACGGGTGATGGAGAAATGATATTCCAGTACAAAACTGTTAAAAATCCGGAAAGCACAACCATTGGTATCGAAAATGCTTCACAGGACGTTGGTCTGCAATATGTTTTTAACAACAATTACAGTGCAACTGCAACAAGTCTGGTAGACAATTTCGCACTGAAATTTACTACGGACCCGCCTTTCACAACCATAATAACAGCTATTGGTGATAATCAGGATGGCAAAAATCTAAACAGCGATGGTTTTGGATTACAGCAAAATCACCCTAATCCTTTTACCTCTAGTACCAGGATTGATTACACTCTGGCCAGATCGGGACATGCAACATTGAGTATTTTTAATGTAAACGGTGAATTGGTGCGCACCCTGAAAAACGGAAACCAGGCAGCAGGCAAATATTCGGTTGAATGGAACGGCTTGAATGAGGCCGGAAATCAGGTGAATTCAGGCATTTATTTCTACCGCCTTCAAACGAACGATTTTGTTGGAACCATGAAAATGTTTTTGGTAAGATAAACTCACCACAAATCTTCAAAGAAATTATCAATAAATGGTGTTAAACCTAACAGCCCCGATAGCTATCGGGGTAAAGCCTGTTAGGTTTTCACGAAACCTCGGTTTAGTGAATTTCGGATAAGAAAATGGAAATGGTGGCAATTATAGGAAAGTTGTTGATTTTAAACAGGAAAATGGATGTATAGTTTTTACACGCTGCTCACCATCGTTATTATAGCTTCAGTTTTTGGTATTATCGAGTACATCCGTCATCAAAAGCGTATTTATTCCATTCCTATCCGCATTCACGTAAACGGCACAAGAGGCAAGTCGAGCGTAACGCGCTTAATTGGCGCGGCTTTAAGAGCAGGTGGTATTTCGAATATCACCAAAGTTACCGGCACCTTTCCGCGGCTGATCATCGAAGATGGCAGCGAAACTTACATTCATCGCAAAGCCTCAGCCAATATCATCGAACAATTATCCATCGTCGAATTTGCCGCTTCTAGAAAAGTGCAGGCTTTAGTGATGGAATGTATGGCTTTGCAACCGCAATATCAAACCATTACCGAGAAAAAAATGATCCATTCCAATATTTGTGTGATGACCAATGTGAGGTTGGATCATACCGATGTAATGGGCCATACACTGGACGAAATCGCCGAAACCATGGGACGCACGATTCCTAAAAATGAGCATTTGTTCAGTTCCGAAAATGTGATTCCCGAAACGTTAAAAAGGATTGCCGATAGACGCAATACTGTTTGCCATTTTATTGATCCCGAAATAGTTTCAAAGGAAGAAATGAATGGTTTCAGCTACATCGAGCACCAAGATAATGTTGCCCTGGCGCTGGCAGTTTGCGAACATCTCAAAATTGATCGCCGGATTGCTTTAAAAGGAATGTACGATGCCATTCCCGATGCCGGAGTATTGACGCGTCACAGGGTTGAAGCATTTGGCAAGCAACTGGTTTTTTATAACGCTTTTGCCGCCAACGATCCTGATTCGACCTTGTTGGTCTGGAAAAAAATCAGGGATGAAATCGGTTTTGAAGGCAAACGCATCATTCTTTTAAATACCCGTCAGGACAGGCTTTACCGTGCACGACAACTTGCCGAAATGGTTGCCTGGAATCTCGAAGGTGAGATTGATTACCTGATGCTGATCGGGCAATCGACAGAAGTTGTCGAAAATATCGCCATTGGCTGCAAAATTCCCTCAAGAAAAATTTTAAGTGTAGGATGGACGACCTCTGAAAAGGTTTTTGAAAAAATATTATCGGTAACCGAAAAAACCTCAACCATTGTTGCTGTGGGCAATATGGGTGGAATGGGAGCCAATTTGGTTGACTACTTTGAAAACAGAAGCACAATAAATCATGATTGAATTAGCGATTACTTTAGGTTTGATTTTTAGTTTGATTTCGTACGAAGTTTTTGGCCTGGCTGCCGGCGGGATTGTGGTCCCGGGCTACATCGCACTCCAGCTTTCGCATCCCGACAGGCTTGCAGGAACTTTGGGAGTAAGTTTGCTCACCTATCTGATCATCAAAGTTTTGGGCAATTACACTTTTCTGTATGGCCGCCGCCAAATGGTGCTGGCTTTATTGATTGGCGCTCTGTTAGCCGGGTTTTCGCGGCATTTTCTTACGCTCAACATTTCGTCAACAACCATGGAATTGCAGGCTGTAGGCTGGGTGATCCCGGGTTTAATTGCGCATTGGTTCGAGAAACAGGGAATCATAAAAACCATCAGTGTTTTATTTATTTCCTCGGTATTGGTTCGGTTGATTTTGATTTTATTCTTCGCAGGTGCCTTGTTGCCTGATTAATTGTAATCCAGAAAACAGATGTATAAATTCAGAGCTAAATCCAATATTGTATTAAGTGTTTTATCACTTCTGGCCTTGCTTGCGCTTATCGCAGTTGAGAATGGTAAAATTGATGTAAAACAAAATTGGTACGACGAAAAACTTGAAGCTGCCAGGCTCTCGCAAACAGCAGCCGATTGTCTTAAAAATTACCGCCTCGAAAACGGTGTTTTTATCGATGCCATCAACGACCCAAACCAAACCGCGTTGATTGGACAGGAATACACCCTGGTTACCACCGACCGCGGTTACATCGATGCAAAACTCTCCTCAACCAACCCAAATTTTGCAGCTTTAATCGTCCAGTTTTTAAAGGAGGCTGGTGTCGAAGAAAAAGATAATGTTGCCGTTGCCTTAACAGGTTCTTTTCCGGGGCTTAATATCGCCGTTATGGCGGCTATCGAAACATTAAATCTAAAACCCATCATCATCACCTCGGTTGGCTCATCAAATTTTGGGGCTAACGATCCTTATTTTACCTGGCTCGATATGGAAAAAGTGCTCTACGAATCCAACGTTTTCAGGCATAAATCGGTTGCTGCATCTATAGGCGGTGGCTTTGATGAAGGCCGTGGATTAAGTCCACAAGGCCGCGATTTAATTATTCAGGCTATCGAACGAAATAAAATTGATTTTATCCGCGAAAAGCATCTCGAAAAAAGCATAACCCGACGCATGGAAATTTATGAAGAACACAGCAAAGGGCAACCCATCAAAGCTTTTATTAATGTCGGGGGAGGAATTGCGAGCCTCGGCAATACTGTAAACGGACAACTTATCCCGCCAGGGCTTAACGAAAACCTGCCGGTTCGCAACTTTCCGGTCAGGGGTGTGATTATCGAAATGGGAAAAGCTGAAATCCCAATAATTCATATCATGAATATTAAACAACTGCTTGCAAAATATGGCCTTCCATATAGTCCTGTTCCTATGCCAGAGCCGGGTGAAGGCGGAATTTTTGTTCACCGGCAGTATAATCTGATCATCACTGCAATTGCCACACTTTTTTTGGTCATTGTTATTGTTTTGGTTTATCTGAGCGAACAAAAATTTCATCGCCTCGGAACCGACCTTGTCCCCATTCAAAAAGCTAACCGTGCCGAAAAAGATGATACCGAAAATATTCACGATTTGTAAATTCCATTAAGCAAAACAACTCAACAAAAAAGATATAATCTGTAAAAAAAAAGTACATGAAAAAATTCAGACTCTTCTTATTAATGCTTGCCATAGCTTTGATTTCACCGGCAGTAATGGCTCAATCGGCATCGAAATCCAAATACATCAAACCAACAGGGTTTCAAAAAAAGGTGACAACTGTTGTTAAAGGAAAATCGAGAAATTACTACTCGTTGAGTGCAACCGAACCCTCATTAATTTCGTTCAGCGGCCCGGGAAAATTAAGGATGGTTACCCGCGCACGTTTTGTGCCCGGCCAGGTTGATAAGCTGGCTTACGAAATTGTTTATAATATTGATGGTGCCGGACCAAAAAGTATAAAAATGAGCGATGTAACCAAGTCAACTTCGGCAACCTATCTTAACGGTGCTTTAGGATTTCCTGGCGAACTCAAGGATTTTGAGTTAACGCTTGGGCGCGGAAATCACAGCATTAATTTTACACTTAAAGATGGAAAAACACCGGTGGCCGTGCAATATATTTTTACACCCACCAAAGCAAAAAAAATGGATTGGGTCGAATTCAGCCCTTTGAGGCCATCAGAACCAGTCGAGATTAATTCGAAAGAAACGGCAACAACTTACTATCGTGCTTCCGAGGAAAATCCTGTAAAAATCGAACTTATTGGGCCAACCGAACTGCGTGTTCTCACGCGTGTTGAATATCATTTTCAGATGCGCGGAAGGGTAAATTACCGGGTGCAGGTTAAAGAAAACGGAAAAGTGATAAACACTTATCAGTTAACCACCCAGCTTTCGGAAGTAGCCGAATATAAAGACGACAAAAACCTTGTCCCCGGAAAAGCGTGCGAATTTGTGATTAATGTGCCCGCAGGGAAACACCTTTATGAGCTTGTGCCCCTGGATAAGGACAAGAACACAGTTCTGAGCCGTTTTTTACTACCTAAAAATGATGTAAAACCGGTTAAATAAAATGAATCGGAATATTTTAGTTTTTGATCCTAATAAAAATACCTGCCTATGAATAAGCATAAAATATCCGGTATTGTTTTTCCGCACAGCGCGGGCTTCATCCTGCTTTTCGTAATTTTTTTCCTTGCTGGTCATGAAGCTTTGGCCCAAAAGAAAAAAAAGACAGCAAAGAAAAAGGCACCCGAACTCGAAATTAATTTTGGACTTGCCACCTCTTACGATGATAATATCTTAAAATATTCCGAAAAATACCTTGAGCGCTTCATGAATGGCGAGGATTACGGGAGGTTTCACATCGAAACTTACGATGATATCATCATCAATCCATCGCTTCAGCTTGTTTCGACCTATCGCCTTTTCGGAAACCTGAAGTCAGAATTCTCGGCAGATTTCAACCCTCGGTTTTACGTCGTAAACGATATCAAAAACTGGAGTTCGTTTAATTTGGGATATCGCCAGTATTTTACAAAGCGAGCCAGCTTCAAGGTTTCGTACGGCTATATTCCCGATTTTTACATCAGGCATTTCCGTGACGACGACTGGGTTGAAGTATACGGGTACAAGCCTGAAACCTTTCAGCCCATGGGTTTTGCAAAAGACAATTTCAGTTTGTATGTTCACAACACCTTTTTTAAAAATACCGGCATCAGGCTTACAGCAAGCTTTGCAAAATATTACTACAACGAGCATTTTACCGAGTACGATTCCGATGATCTTTCGCTCGGAGTCAGGCTCATACAGCCACTTCACAAAAATGTAAAGATCGAACTTGGTTATGTTTTTACACAGTCGGATGCCAAAGGTTATGATGAACCAGGCGAATCAACGGGTAATTCGGATGATTCGGATGCTGATTTTGATGAAGATAGTTATATTTTTTTAGTGAACTGGCAATTGCCGGATGTTAAGAAATTCAAGCACAGCCTGGATGCAAGTGTTGCCTACGAAGAAAGATATTATACTACCGACAATTACATCGAACTGGACCCTGAACATGCCGGCCGTGTTGATCATGTTTCGGCTTTCGGTTTAACTTACAACCTTCGGTTGAACAAATCGCTCAACCTGGCCGCTTTTTATAAATGGATCGGACGGAATTCGACAACTTCTTCCGACATCAACAGCGAGTACGTTTCGGTTGAAAAGGATTATCGCCAGGCAGTGGTTGGAATTGAACTCGAGTATAAACTAAAATATTAAAACATTACCTGCAAGCTTAAAGACCGAGGATAAAAATTATTGACGCATAAAAATTCAAACACAATGAAGATAAATAAACTATTTAATGTATTGCTTTTCAGCCTGATATTTTTGTTAAGTTGCGGAAAACCAAATGATCCGGAATCAATAAAACCAATCGAACCTGAGGATAAAACAGGCGGTTACAAAATAGTTAAAAAACTGGCTACTGCCGGGTATGCCCAGGATGTAACCAAAAAAGATAGTCTGCTCTACATTGCCCAGGGCGAAGGAGGGATGATGATTATTAACGTGATTGATCCTGAAAATCCGGTGGCAGTTTCGATTACAACCGAAAACCTGCAGGGCTATTCCTATAAAATTGCAATTGTTGATAGCATCGCATATCTTGCTGCCGGCTCCAACGGTGTTTTTGTTGTTGATATCAGCGACCCGTTTGCACCTTTCCGGCTCGAAGTTTCAAGTCCCTACAAACCTGCCCGGAATTTTCATATCATGGGAGAGTATATGTTTGTGGCGATCAGCGAAAATGGCTTAAAAATTTCTGATATTCTTTACCCTTCTGAGCCTGATCCGCGCGGCGGAATTCAAACCGCCGGTTATGCCATGGGTTTAACAACCACGGCAGATAGTGCGTATTTGATGGCTGCCTGCGGTGAAATGGGTTTGTCGGTTTTTAATATTTCCGATTTTCAGGAAGGATACGGCGATTACCCGCTTGTTGGAACTTTTGATACACCTGGCTACGCGGAAGCCGTCATCATTTCGGAGGAGAAATCAGTTGCCTTTTTGGCCTGCGGCACTGCCGGACTTCAGATTATCGATTATTCGGATACCACAAATATTCATATTGCCGGCGCTTTTGATGGCGGCGGTTATGCCAAAACATTACTTCTGAAAAACAACAAAATATTTCTGACCGCAGAATTGGGCGGACTTCAGATTATTGATGTATCCGATGTAACAACTCCCAAATTGTTGGGTCAGGTCGAAACGGAGAAAGCAATGGGATTGGCCATGGATAATGATTATATTTATGTTGCCGACGAAGTTGAAGGAATAATCGTCGTTTCCATCCCAAAATAAACAATGGACAGCACGCCAAAAGTTAAACAACGTTTCGATTATATTGATCAGTTTCGCGGGCTTATCGGCGTGTTGATGCTGCTTGGCCATAGCTCGTACTATTTTAATGCGATTTGGAAGCAACTCGACCCGTTCGATCCGATTGTCCCGTCCTGGGGGCAGTTTGCCTTGCGGTACATGGGTTACCTTTGCGCACCGGGCTTTTTGATGATGGCAGGCGCCATGGTCTGGTGGTCGTATCAGCAACGGGTTTTAAAAGGAACTTCTCACTGGACGGCACGCTGGCACCTGATACAGCGAGGGCTTTTCCTGGTTTTTGTACAAATAACCTGGGTAAATTCGTCATGGGGTGGTTTCAAAGCATTTCAGCCCGGCCATCTCGGAATTATTGCCACCATCGGCATTTCGATGATTTTGCTTTCGCTGATAATCAGCGCCCGCTGGTATGTTCGGCTACTCATCGCTGCCGCAATCCTGATTATCCATCCTTTTCTGATCACAATTCCATACAACACCGAAATTATCTGGCAGGAGGTTTTGATGGAAACCTTTATTACTGCCGGCGAATTCAATAAATACCCGGTTTTGCCCTGGTTTGCGCTTCATATTCTTGGCTCGGTGATGGCCACAGGCTGGATTTATCTCTGGAAAACGGATAAGAAGCGAATTATCATGGGGCTTGTCATTGGAGCTTCAGCCCTGGTTCTGGCAATCATTGTCAGGATGGGGCGCGGTTATGGCAACATTTTTTCTTTTTCCGAATTCGGCTCCTTCTCCTTTTTCTTTGATCAGAAATACCCGCCAAGCCTGTTCCACAACCTTTGGTTTTTTGGATTGGTGGTTCTGGGTGTTACCGCGTTCATTGCCATCGGAAAAGTTGCCCCAAAAATGCTGACATTTTTAAGTATTCCAGGCAAGGTTCCGCTGTTTTTTTATGCTGTCCATCTGGCTATTCTGGGAATTTTTGTAAATCGCATGGATTTCTTTTATCGCGAAGGCGGCGTGCTTGCCTCACTGATTGGATTGGCTGTGATGCTGGTCATCATGCTCCCGCTGTGCAAATGGTTTTATGGCGTAAAACTCCGCAGCAAAAATTATTTCATCCGAATGATTTAACATGAGAAAGCTATGAAAAGGATGAAACTCCTGAACCTCGCAATTTTTCTGAATCTCATTTTGATGATGATTTTCACTGGCTGTGCCAGTCGGAAGCAGGAAGCTGTTATTGCTGCTGATTCGACCTTTGTTTATCTGCCAAAAAATGCTGATGACATCTCGGCAAAGATTACATTTTACCGGAAATTGAGTAAAAAAACCGGCAAACCGCTTGATGCCGCAACAAGTTTTGCCATTAAAGAAAAAGAGTCGGTTCGCGCATTTGTTGAACTGGAGAACCGTTTTGCCATTGCCGGCCGGGAACTCATGTTTCACCTCGACTGGGTCGGGCCTGATGGCAGTTCGTTTTATCTCAAACCAATAAATCTTGCCGCAAATGATTCATCTACAGCGATAAACAGTGGTATTTCAGTTTCACCCGAAACACGGCAACCCGGCGAATACCTGCTTCGGGTGTATTATTTCCGTGAACTGATTGCTGAGAAAAAATTCACCCTCCTGCCCGAAATACCGGACTCGATTTTAGCACTAACCAAAATTGCAGCAAAAATCAACTTCTGTAAAAAAATTGATAAGAAAACCGGAAGACGCATTGACGTGGACACCGTTTTTACTATCGGAAAAAAAGGCTGGGTGAATGCTTTTGTTGATCTCGAGAATCGGTTTGCTGTTGCTGATGATGAGCTGAAATTTAAACTCGACTGGATCGGTCCGGCCGACACCTCCGTGTATCGGAAAATTATCACCCTTTCGCCCGGCGATTCCACGACGACCCTTAATAATTCGATGTCGGTTTCGCCCGAAACAAGGCAGCCCGGCAATTATCTGCTCAGGGTTTATCTTTCAGGCGAATTGCTTGCCGAAAAGAAATTTGTTCTGATTCCAGAACCTAAGTTGCTTCCACCCCCCTCGATAAAAATAACCGCTAATATTAGCTTTTGCAGAAGTTTCGATAAGACTACCGGCGAACGAAATGGCATTGACTCGGTTTTCAGCATTGCAAAAAAGGGAAGAATCCATGCTTTCGCTGATATCGGAAACCGCGCTGCTTACGCTGATAAAACTCTTAAATTTGACCTCGAATGGGTTGGCCCCGACGGAAATTCCTTTTACAGGAAGCAAGCCGAACTTTTGCCCGGCGATTCTGCAACTTCGATAAATAGCTCAATCTCCGTTTCCTCCGAAACCCGGCAACCGGGAGTTTATGCCTTTGAGGCTTATCTTTCAGGCAAATTAATTTCGAGGAAGAAATTTGAGTTGGTGCCTTAATTGTCAGTCTTTCGTAATCAGCCTTTTCTGCTGATTAAAATCATCACCGGAAAGTGGTCGCTGTATCCGCCAAGGTAATCCTTGCCGCCGAATGTGCGTAACGGATAGCCTTTATAATCGCCACTTTGCTGGATAAGAAATGACTTGTTAAAAACCTGTGCTTCTTTAAATTGATAGGAATTTTTGCTTTCACCAAAAAATGCCGGCGACAGAATTATCTGGTCAAAAAGGTTCCATTTATCGCGGTATTGCAGGGTTCCGGTGCCACCTTTAAGGATGTCGGCCATTGGATTAAATAACTGGTTGCCTGTTAGCGCATTTTTATCATTTGTGGTATTGAGGTATTTCGAAACCGAAACATCTGAAGGGTCATCGTTCAAATCGCCCATCAGTAAAATTTTAGCTTTTGGATTGATGGCAAGAAGTGAATCAACCAGATGCCGCGAAAGCTGGGCAGCAGCAATTCGTTTTGCTTCGCTTTTTTCCTGCCCGCCACTGCGTGAAGGATAGTGATTGACGATAAAATGCATGGGTTCACCATCAAAAACACCCGAAACTACCAACTGATCGCGCGAGAAAAAATTATCATCTCCTTCGATGAACAGGCGTGTGGAGGTGGTGTTGGTGACTTTAAAATATTTGGGTTGATAAATCATGGCAACATCGATGCCGCGCTTGTCGGGGCTGTCGAAATGCACGATCTGGTATTTGCGTTTTTTGATAGCAGGCTGTGCAACTAAATCCTTCAGAACACCAAGGTTTTCGATTTCACAGAGGCCCATAACTGCAGGCCCTTCCGGTGTAACCTCTTTGCCTAATTTCGAAATAACATCCGATATATTGGTAAGTTTTGCCTGGTACTTTTTGCTATCCCAGATGCTTTTTCCGGCAGGGGTAAACTCCTCATCATCAACATCTGGTTGGTTAATCGTGTCGTAAAGATTTTCGAGGTTGTAGAAGGAAATACACCTGATTTTGTCTTTTTTGGATGATTGGCCAAAGGCAAAAGTGGTTAAAAAGATCAAGGCAAAAATTGCGGATAATCTGAGCGAGCGTTTCATCATTGTTGAAATTGTTAGATTTATTTTTTGGCAAAAATAGATTAATCAGCAATAAAAATGTGGCAACACGGATGTTTTCTTTGGAAAAGAATCCATAGCCCGGTGCTTCAGCGCCGGGTTAATTGTATAGTAGCCATGAACCAATAGGTCGTTTACGACCTTCAAATGACAAGGATCGCTTTATGGGCAATAAGGGCGTAAACGCCCTGCCATCATGAGGTTTGGGATTATTTCAATCCCAAACCTGAAGGTTTGGGCTATGGAAAATCTCAAGACTTTGGGCTTAACTTGACGGCAATGGATTTTACCTTGTCCTGGTTTTAAATTTTCATCAATGTAATTTTGTTCCGCAAGTGCGGGATGAGTTTTGATTATTGCGTATCCTGAGCTTGTAGAAGGGTGTCTTTTCTGGTTTATCCGGGTTAGAATGTTCATTTCATAAAAAACAACCCTACTAAGTTATTTTAGAAATACCCATTGTATTTAGTTGTTTAATAGCATGTTAGCCTTATTGGTTTATAGTTGATAAATTACTTTTGGTTTGTTTCTCAAATAAATAGTAGCTTTGCATACAATTTTGAAATTAAAGAAAAATTAACATAATTATCGTTTTAAACTTTACTTTTTATGAAAAATCTATTACTACTACTGGGCATTTTCTTCACCTCAGCGTTCAGCTTTGCCCAAACCGATTTGTTCTTTTCGGAATACATCGAAGGCAGCGGCAACAACAAAGGTGTCGAAATCTACAATCCTACCAACGCAGCTATCGACCTGAATAACTACTGGGTAGTTCGTTTCAGTAACGGAAGTTCTGTTTTTACTGAAGGTGGCGTTACGCATTTATCGGGCACACTAGAGCCTTATAAAACTTTTGTCTTGGTAAACGGACAAACAACAAGTACACCTACATCACCGGCTTGCAGCCCTGTTATGCAGGCATTGGCCGATCAGCTTGATGGCGCTTATCCGGCTCCAACTTACATGAATGGTAATGATGCCATCGGACTGATAAAAACACCAAATGGAGAAGCTCCAAGCGCAGATTTTTCGAATGTTACCGCCGTTGACCTTATTGGAAAGCTTGGAATGGGAAGTGCTATCTCAGCCGAAACCGGCTGGTCGTATGTTCAGGATTCAACCCTCACTTACAACAATGCCAGCGGCAGTCCGGTAACCGGAAAAGTAATCAACTACATCGTTCAATCCAAAGCAACGGATAATGTTACCTACGGCCCTTTCTGGATGTCGTGGACTTCGGATCATTCCCTGATCAGAAAACCTAACGTAATTCAGGGTGTTGTAGCCAACCCCGCAGCATTTGTTGTAAATATGGAGTGGGACACCGTGCCAGCCAAGTTGGATAGTGTTGGGCATTTTGTTTACAAAGATATTTGGGATAACCTTGGTTCGCACAGTTGTGTGGCTGATCCGAGCTACTCGGGAATTAACGATATTTCATCAACCGGAACTTTAAATATTTACCCAAACCCGGTTGTTGACTATCATTTTGCACTTGTTTCAAACCAGGAATTCAACAGGGTTCAGGTTTATAATGTTGATGGTAAAGAAATTCATGCCGAAATGTTTGCTTCTCCCAAAAAACTAGCAGAAGTTGCCATCGGAAAACAAATCCATGGCGTTTACCTGGTTAAGATAACTTTCGGGGATCAAAAATATACAACCCAAAAAATACTTGTTAAGTAGTCTCAACATCATTATTTTAAGATAATTACTAAAAAGTACCTGATCATGCAAATTTCGTCATATCAGGTACTTTTTAAATTTTAAAACTTCAACTTATGAAACTTAAAATTTTACTTTTTTCATTCCTTGCAGCACTCACATTTTCTGTTTTTGGGCAAAAACAAACTGTCAGTGGCGTGGTAAAGGATTCTTTTCTTGGCGAAACCGTTGTGGGTGCCAACGTGGTGATAAAAGGCACCTTAACAGGCGTCGCAACCGACATTGAAGGGAAATTTACGTTGCTTCTGGATCCTGGTAAATACACACTTCAGGTTTCTTATGTAGGTTACAGCCCGGTTTCGCAGGATATTGAGGTAACAAACAAGCCTATAAACCTCACTTTTAAGATGGAAACCCTTGTACTTGATGAGATTTCGATAGTTGGGGATGTGGCTCGTTCGCGCGAAACACCTGTTGCTTTTACAACTTTACTTCCGGCCAAAATCGAAGAACGTTTATCGGGCCAGGATATCCCGATGCTGTTAAACAAAACCCCCGGCGTTTATGCCACCCAACAAGGTGGTGGTGATGGTGATGCACGTATTACCATCCGTGGTTTCAGTCAGCGAAATGTTGCCGTTATGCTCGATGGGATTCCGGTTAATGATATGGAAAATGGCTGGGTTTATTGGTCCAACTGGTTTGGCCTTGATGCCGTTACCCGCAGCATCCAGGTGCAACGTGGGCTTGGAGCCTCCAAACTCGCGCTGCCCTCGGTTGGAGGTACAATGAACATCCTTACAAAAGGTATCGAAGCAAACCGTTCATTTAGCATCGAACAAGCAGTGGATCAATCCGGCAAACTTACAACAAACCTGGGCTATACTTCCGGAAAGTTAAATAATGGCTGGGGTGTAACCCTGGCAGGTGCTTTTAAGCAGGGTAATGGTTGGGTTGATCAAACAAATGTAACCGCATGGTTTTTCTTCGCAAAAATCGATAAAAGATGGGGAAATCACATTACCAGTCTTACCGGTTTTGGTGCTCCCCAAACCCATAAACAACGCAGCTACAAGCGTTCCATTGCCGATTATGACACTGAGTATGCCCTCGAACATGGCGTTGATTCAGCAGATTTTCCTGAAATCCGGAATATGGGCATCAGTTATAACCAGCATTGGGGTTACTTAACACGCAATGCCGAACAGTGGAACAGCGATTCTACCGCCCGTATCATGAATCCAAACGCATCAAGGGAGGTTCAGAACGAAATGACCAACACCTATTTCAAACCACAGTTTAGTCTTCGCGATTCGTGGAATGTAAACGACAGGTTAACGGTATCGAACACGGTCTACCTTTCATTGGGAACAGGTGGTGGCGAAAGGCCGCGGAAAAGTCTGAACAATGATAACCTGATTACTGCAGCCGATGTTGAAAATAATCCCGGTGTATTTTCAAGCGACGAAATCGGGCAGATAAACTGGCAAAGTATTTATGATCAAAATTCAGGCCCGATCAATGCCGGGTGGGGACCGGATACTGCTATTAATTCAACATACAGCGATAAACTCTACTATTCGAACAACTACCTGGTGCAAAGCAATAACAATCATCGCTGGTATGGGTTGTTGTCATCATTCAGCTATAAAATAAACGACCAGTTTGATTTTTCGGGAGGTCTTGATTTTAGATCTTACAAAGCCGAACATTACATGGAAATTACTGACCTACTGGGTGGTGATTATGCTATTGATGATTATGACAAACGTTATAGTAATGAAGAATATGAAGCAAACCCTCAATTAGCAGTAAAGCATGTAGGCGACAAGGTGTACTATTATGATGATGGGCTTGTAAACTGGGGTGGTATTTTTACACAACTCGAATATAAAACAGGCGTTTTCAGTTCATTTGTAAACCTCACTGCATCGGCAAGTGGGTATAAAAAAAATGATCACTACGGGAACCTGGAATCCGACTGGAAATATAAACCTGGTTTTACTTTTAAAACTGGCGCCAATTACAATCTGAGCGAGCGTAGCAATGTATTTATCAATTTAGGCTATCTGTCAAAAACCAAAGATTTTAAATATTACTTCAAGGGATACAGCGCTGTTTTCCAGGCAGACTCCCTCACCAAAAATGAAAAGGTTAAAGCTTTGGAACTTGGCTATGCCTACACCAGTAAGAAATTCTCGGCCAACGTTAATACGTATTACACAAAATGGCAAAATAAGCCTACTACTCAGGTTTCGGCCAAGTATGAAGATCCAATCTCAGGAATAGAAGGCCGTACCTATGGTGATATTCCAGGGATGGATGCTTTGCACATTGGCGTAGAACTAGATTTTGTTTATAAAATCCTTACCAATCTCGATTTTCAGGGTTTAATTTCGTTAGGCAACTGGGAGTGGGATAAGAAAATTGACAACCTCCAAATGTATTTCACCGACACCAACGAACCGGCAAACACGCTAAGCTTTGATGCAACCGGCATACACGTTGGCGACGCGGCACAAACACAATTGGGCGCTAGTTTGAGATATGAACCGATAAAAGGTTTGTACATCGAAGGTGGCGGTACTTTTTTCGATCGCTATTATGCCGACTTTAACCCGGAGGAATGTACCGATGAACTCGGAAACCCTGTCGAATCGTGGAGGATACCGGCTTACATGTTACTTGATCTACATACAGGTTATCGTTTTAAACTTAATGCACTCGACAAGTTTGGTTTTACCCTCAAATTTAATATGTTGAACCTGTTAAATACCGTTTATGTTTCGGATGCCAGCAACAACGATACCTACATTCAAGAGCCGTTCAATTCATTCGATGCACGTTCAGCCTCTGTATTCATGGGCGCAGGCCGTCAGTTCTCAGCTTCATTAAAAATTGTTATCAACTAAAATTAATACACTTATACTATGAAAAAATCACTCATTTTTGCGCTCTTTTTACTCAGCATTTTTTCACTCAGCTATGCTCAGAATACAATCCTTGAAGCTCGTGCAATGCCTGAAGGCACTGTTGTTACGGTTAAAGGGATTGCAACCAACGGCTCCGAGTTAGGTGTAATCCGTTATTTTCAGGATGCCACCGCCGGAATTGCTGCTTATGGTTCGCTGGTAAATTCATCCAACCGTGGCGACACCATCACCGTTACCGGAACGCTCAAAATCTATAACCAGTTGCTTGAGCTCGATCCGCTTACCAGCGTTGTAGTTAATTCAACCGGAAATCCGCTGCCTGATCCAATTGTTCTAACACCAAATCAAATCTCGGAACCTTATGAAGGTAGATTGCTGAAGATTCAGGATGTGCTTTTTAATGATGCCGGGCTTTTGTTTACCGGAAACAAAAAGTATCAATTTTCGGCAAACGGAGAAATTGGATATATTTATGTAAAAAACGGACAAAATCTGGTTGGAACCGTTATTCCAACTGGCCTGATCAGCTTAACAGCAATCTGTTCACAGTTCGATTACAGCAACCCGAATGCCGGTTATCAATTATTGCCGCGCGATTTGGACGATCTCGGTCAAAACAGTGCCATTTTTCTCACAGGTTCATTATCAAATACTGCTTTTACAAAAACCACCCTCGATTTTAGCTGGACTACCAATGCAGCCGGGACAACCCAAATGTTTTACGGGCCAACTGCCGAAACGGTTACAACATACCTTGTTTCGGGAACCGGTGGTTCAACAAATCACTCCATTAGTTTGTCTGGTTTAAATCCCGGCCAGATTACCTGGGTTGAAGCTTTTTCGGTAAGTGGATCGGATACTGCATTTTCGGCTGTTACTTCATTTGCAACCATTTCAAATTCCAGTGGCGACATGAAGTCCTATTTTAATTCGGCCGTTGATGTTTCCTATTCAAACGGCGTTGATGCTATTTATCTTCCCTCGACCATTGATGATACCCTGATCAAATACATCGAACGCGCCAAATACACCATCGATTTTACCATCTACAACTTTAACAATACCGGTATCAGTAATATCAGCAATGCGTTAAAAGCTGCTGCCAACCGGGGTGTGAGGGTTCGTGTTATCGGCTGCGGAACAACTGCAAACCTTGGGATTGACGAACTGGTAGGTTCAGCAGTTCATTTGCTGATCGGGCCATCAAGTTCGCAACGAACCGGCATTATGCACAATAAATTCATCGTTTTCGACGCTCAATCCGCCGATGCAAACGACCCACTGGTTTGGACCGGTTCGACCAATTTTACCGATGGCCAGATCAACCTTGATGCGAACAATGTGATCATTATTCAGGATCAGAGCCTGGCACGGGCTTACCAGATCGAATTTGAAGAAATGTGGGGATCTTATGGCTACGAACCCAATAGTGCAAAT
>CAJATL010000158.1 GCA_903944895.1 uncultured Bacteroidota bacterium | reverse complement strand
TCTCTGGACGATGTAGACATGTTTGTGGTAACCCCGGCCACCCCGATCAACGGCGGTCCGGTACCGGCACTGAGCGTTACTACCGGCATTGTAAGCATTCCGGCCCAGACCCCGGCAGGAACCTATTCCATCACCTATCAGATCTGCGAAGAGCTGAATCCAACAAATTGTGACCAGGCATTGATTACGGTGGAAGTATCGGCTGCTTCAATTCTTGCAGTTGACGATGATGCCAGCGGAACTCCGGTTAATGGCTATAATGGCGGAACAGCAGTATCAAATGTGCTGGATAACGACCTGCTGAACGGCGTGGCTGTTATTCCGGCCGAGGTTACCATCACCGCGATTCTCGATCCGCTGGACGGCGTGACCCTAAACACCGCAACTGGTGAAGTAACCGTTGATCCGGCCACTCAGGCAGGAACCTATTACATCACCTACCATATCTGTGAAAACCTGAATCCGACAAATTGTGATGATGCTTTGATTACGGTGAAAGTGATTTTCAATACCGCTCCAATTACATTTAACGAAACTTTCGTAACCTGCGAAAACACTGCCTATTCGGGTAATGTACTCATCAATGGCGATTATGATCCTGATGGAACAGCATTGTTTATCAGCACTGTGGCGGTAGAAGGCCCTTCACGTGGTACCATTGATTTGCTGCCTGACGGTTCGTTCGAATATACTCCTGAATCCGGCTATTACGGCACTGATCGGGTTATTGTAAGTGTTTGTGATAATGGTTTCCCGTTGCCCTCTTTCTGTACCAATGATACAATATTCATCACGGTACAACGAGGTGTGGTTGTTAATTTAGGTGACGACCAGACCATTTGTGAAACAGATACTCCACAGTTACATGCCATTGTTCTGGCCTATAGCAGTCTGCTTTGGGAAACCAGTGGCGATGGAACCTTCACAAATGTAAGTGTTCTTGATCCTACCTACACCCCTGGTGTAAACGATCTGGCAAACGGGATTGTTGAAATTTGTCTCACTGCCGGGTCTTTGTCACCATGCGTTGGTCCAGAAAGCGATTGCAGGAATTTAATCATCAACTATTTGCCTGAAGTGAGCTTAGGAAATGATACCAGTATTTGTTTGGCTCAGGTTTATCACACCTCACCTGTATTAGTCAATGTATCTGACGTATTCTGGGTTTCCGGAGGCGATGGGTACTTTGCCGATGAAGAAGCAGCATTAACTGATTATTATCCTGGCCCATTGGATGTAGCCGCAGGTTCGGTAGAGTTGTGTCTGTACGCATCTGGAATAGTCCCCTGCTTTAACCAGGTATTTGATTGCATGAACCTGGATATTTATCTTCCTCCTGTAGCAAATGCCGGGGAGGATGCTTCCATTTGTATCAGTGAAAATTATCAGTTAAACGGAGCGGCCTCAAATATCGGTGGAATTCTGTGGACAACCAATGGTGACGGTACCTTCAGCAATACTTCTGTCCTGAACCCGGTTTATGATCCGGGTACGGATGATGTATTGAATGGTTCTGTTGTTCTATGTCTTGAGGTTACCGGCCTGGCTGGTTGTTCGCAGGAGCAGATTAAAGACTGTATGACAGTGTTTATCATCAATGTTCCTCAAATCAGCGGGCTCGATGTACAACAGACCCTCGACTGTGCTGATTATGATTTTGATGCTAAAGAGTTTTATCCGGTTGAACTTGCTCCGGAAATTACGAATTGTTCCGGCGCTGATTGGACCACTAGTGGTGATGGATACTTTGACGATCCAGGCTCAATTGTTACCGCATACCATCTGGGATTGCAGGATATCTGGAGCGGAGGCGTCAGACTTTGTATTTATTATTACGGGCTTGGTAACTGTCAGTTCTTAGACTCAACATGTATTGATCTGAAAATCCCAATCCAGATTATTTCGGTATCAAAACCAGGATGGAATGGAATTTCATCGTATGTTGATAAGAGTAAAACTTTGGTACCCGAAGTGATGGCACCTGTTGTAAATGAACTGATTATTATGATTAACAGGCATGGATTAGAATACTGGCCTGAACCGGATCCACCAATTAACCAGCTCGGATCCTGGGGACCGGTTGGCTACAAAGCTAAGTTCAACAGTGCTGCTTGTTTACCAATTTATGGTGACACTTTGAACAATCAAAGCTTCGTAATCGACGGCGCGTTTACCTACCTGCCAGTTTTGACAAATGTTACAACGAACATAAATGAGCTTTTAGGTGCAAATGCTTCAAAAGTCCTGTTAATTTACGACTGGCCCACCAACCAGATCTGGACCAATTTTGCAGCCGACTTCCAGTATCTGCATCATGGAAAAGCTTATCTGTTGGTAAGAAAGGCAGGATCATCCGGCTTTACGGTAACCTTTAACGATTTCGATCCTGAGTTACCGATAAGTAGTGATATCACAGGGACAAAAGATGCTGTACGCATCAATTCGCCCTGGAATGATGTAACCAACACCATGCAACCGCACATCATCCTGTTTACTGCAGAAGCAACAGCAGAACTGCAGCCTGGTGATATTATCGGAGTTTTTGATAAGATGGAAAACTGTGTGGGTATGGCCGAATTCGAAAGCAGGGAAAGCTTCTTTAAGATTGTCGCCATGGGCGATGATCCGATGACTGCCGAAACCGAGGGTTACCAGCCAGGAGATCAGCTTAATTACAGACTCTATCGTCCGGCTACCGGTGAAACTTACGATATCGTGCTGACCTACAATCCGGAATATCCATCTTCGAACGGGAAATTTGCCATAAACGCTGTATCCCTGGCCGAAACGCTGGCATTGAACATAACCTCAGCAAGCATGCTCGAAAATGAATACAGCATTAAAGTATTCCCCATCCCGGCAACGGAAGTACTCAACGTAGTTTCGGATGTGGAAGTGAAAGGTGTCTCGCTCGTGAATTTTGTTGGCCAGAAGGTGATGAGTCAGACCGGAAACAGCAGCAGGTACCAGTTAAATGTTTCTGATTTCACACCAGGCATGTATTTCCTGAAGATTGAAATGATGAGCGGAAACGTCATTACCAGAAGGGTTTCTATCTACTAATCATTAAATTGAACCTATTAAAAAAGGCTTCTCTGGATTCAGGGAAGCCTTTTTTAATGAAGGGGAGCCAGCTACCTCTTGAAAAGATGCCAGCCTTTTTTCAGGGGATGGCTTAGCTTCAACTTCATTGGTGTTTATTAATGCGATCAAAGAACTTAGCAGCAAACATCCTGAGGCTGTGGAATAATTTTACAGGCTTTGAACAACCATGGAATTAAATAGATTCACACTACATCACACCTTAATTCATTTTGTAATAATTTTGGCGACGACAATTTAGTTTCCAAAGGGCCAGGATGTTTGAGATAATTTGCCTGAAATAATTTAAGTATCAGATTACCAGATTCACGTTTCCATATATTTTTACAGTACTGACCGGTTAAAATTTCAACAAAAAAAGGGGCTATAGCCATTAGGTTTCGCCCCAATGTTGTAAGTTTGTTTTGCAAAAAATAACTTCAACATGGGCAAAGATACAACAAAGAATTTAGTCGGTCAGCCGATCT
>CAJATL010000157.1 GCA_903944895.1 uncultured Bacteroidota bacterium | reverse complement strand
AGTTGGGTTTAAAATCAATTCATTACAAGAATTAAAAACTTGAGACTGGTCTAAAAAGGTTTTGATTATAAAATTAATTGGGCTAAAGCCCTGAATATCAAGGACATGAATTGCCCCGACCTTAAGGTCGGGGCAATTGAAAACCAGACAGTTACCGGGCTTTAGCCCAAAATCAATCAGTTTTTAGACTGGACTCAAACTTTTGATTCCTCTTAAAAAGCAAAATCATTTTAAAACTTCTCGCCACTTTCGGCAAGTTTTTTATCCAGTTTTTTGAGGAAAAAAAGCACAACCCGGTACATGGCGTAAATTAAAACCGGCCAGCTCAGGAAATATAAAATTTGTGTAAAGTGCATATTTTACTGTTTTTAGATGATAATTAATAGGTGTGAGTTTCAGATTGCATTTCGGCAGCATCAATTTTTTTGTTGTTGATGGCGCGCCATGCCCAAACGATGTAAACCAGCACAAACGGCACCAGCAGCGAAACATAGCTCATCGCGGTAAGCGTAAACTTACTCGAAGAGCTATTCATAATGGTGAGCGAACTGTTCAGGTCGAAGGTTGAAGGATAATAAGCCGTGTTGTTGAAACCTGCGAGCATGAATACCGAAAAAACGGTGAGAACGGTTCCCAGACCAGCAGAAAAAATCCCCTTTGTGCATTTGCCAATCAGCGTTCCGATAATTCCCCACAACACCGCAACAACGCCAAGCAAAAACATAATCAGCACCAGCGGCATGGCCAGCAGGTTGTTGAAATATTTGTAAGGCTCTATCTGAACTTTCCACAGCAGCGGGTCTTTGCCGGCTTCCGGGATTACTGCAAAGCCATCTTTTACAAGTAGCAGGCCAACAAAAAGCAGGAAGAAAACCAAAAAAGGCACGGCATTGATGAGGAGTTGTTTTTTACTCCGTGCATGGATGTTTACGTCAGCGATGTCGTTCATAAAATAAAGCAAACCAAGGATACGGGCTAAGAAAAAGATGGCCAGGCCAAGTGCAACATTTTGGACATTTAAAACTGCTTCGAGGCCGTGAGCCGGGCCTTCCCAGGCTGAAATCGTGGTTGATCCTGAACCGAAAATATTGGTCAGGTTCAATTTATTCACCGAGAATTCCGAACCGGTAAAAAACGTCGAAACGGCAGTCCCAACGAGGATTGTTCCCAAGGCTCCGTTCAAAATCAAAAACCACTCAAAAGTTTTCTGGCCTAAGAAATTATTGGCTTTTGAACGATATTCGTACGAAACCGCCTGGATGACGAAAGCGAAAAGTATTGCCATCCAAACCCAGTATGCCCCGCCAAAACTGGTGGAGTAAAATAACGGGAACGATGCAAAAAACGCCCCGCCAAAGGTAACGAGCGTGGTAAACGTAAATTCCCATTTACGACCGAGGGAATTGATAAGCATTTTGCGCTCGGCTTCGGTTTTGGCAACGGTGTAAATCAGGGTTTGTCCGCCCTGTACAAAAAACAGGAAAACCAACAGGCTGGCGAGTAACGAAACGATAACCCACCAATATTGCTGTAATGCTAGTAACGATAATGATTCAAACATTTTAGTGCCCTCCAGTTATTCCTTTTTTAATTTGAGAAATCATAATTTTTACCTCTGCGATAAGCAAAGTGGTGAATGTGACAGCAAAAAGCCAGAAAGTAATCTGTACGCTGCTGGCATCGAGTTTTGAGACGGCAGATAAAGTGGGCATCAAATCCTGGATAACCCACGGCTGGCGGCCCATTTCGGCAAGTACCCATCCGGCCTGACTGGCCAGATAAACCAGAGGAATTGTCCAAATGGCAACGTAGAGCAGCCACCTCATTTTTTCGAGCTTGTTTTTGAGACCGTAAATCAGCATCAGGATAAAAAGTAAAAGGAAATGCCCGGAAAGCATCACCATTATCCGGAATGCGTAAAATGAAACCGGAATGCTCGGAATAAGACCACCAACAGATTTGTTGTCGTAATATCCGTAACCAAAATATTTGAATGTGGTAGCCATCCATTCTTTGTCTTCAAATTTGGCGCGGAGTAAAGTTGACTGAGCCTCATCACCACGATTGACGGCTTCTTTGTAATTTTTTAATGTTGTGATGGCCTCTTTGCCCCTGAGAATTTTGTCGTAATACGATGGCTCTACTTTACCTGTATTACTGTCGGTGTAACCGTTTACAAGATCTTTTACTCCCGGAATGTAGGCGTTTGCATTCAAAAAAGCCATGTAGGACAAGGCATTTGGAATCTCGATTTTGATGTAGAAATCTTTTTCCTGGTATTGGCCTTGTGTTTTTGGTAAAGCGGGTTTTTCCAAAATTCCGAAAGCCACAAGCGGCACATTGGTTTGGCCGTCCCAGAGCGCTTCCATGGATGCAAATTTCATAGGCTGAACGCGGGCAATTGTTCGTGCCGACTCATCACCGGTCCAAACCATGTAAAGTGCTGCCATAAGGCCGAAAACAGAGGCAACCAGGATACTTTTCTTGGCAAAGATGGCATCGCGGTTTTTCAGCAGGTACCACGATGAAACGCCAATTACAAAAACAGCCGAAAGCACATAAGCCGACGAAATGGTGTGCAAAAACTTGTTGATGGCTGATGGAGAAAACAGTACAGCCCAAAAATCGACCATTTCGTTGCGGGCGGTGTCGGGATTAAAAACCATTCCAACTGGCTCCTGCATCCATGCGTTGGCAACCAGAATCCAGAGTGCCGAAAGGTTTGCGCCGACGGCAACGAGCCAGGTCGAAACCAGGTGCGTTTTTTTACTCACTTTATTCCATCCAAAAAACATGATGGCAATAAATGTCGATTCCATAAAAAAGGCCATAATTCCTTCGATGGCAAGTGGTGCACCAAAAATGTCGCCTACAAACCATGAGTAGTTCGACCAGTTTGTCCCAAATTCAAATTCGAGGATTAGTCCGGTGGCCACGCCAATTGCGAAGTTTATCCCGAAAAGGGTAGCCCAGAACTTGGTCATTTTTTTCCATTTTTCGTCTCCGGTTTTCACATAAATCGTTTCCATAATCGCGATAATGAAAGCCAGTCCGAGGGTGAGCGGAACAAAAATCCAGTGAAACATTGCTGTTAAGGCAAATTGTCCCCTCGACCAATCAATTAAAGTCAAGTCGAAATTTTCCATAAAAATTTATTTAGTGATTATTTTTTGGATCAGTCAATTGTTCGATAACATAATTACTGCGTTCCTCGTCAGTTTTGAAATTGGATTTCAGGAAGTTGGGAAAGAAGATCAGTCTGAAAATCACAAACATGATAAACAGTTTGATGATGATGATCAGCCACATCTGTTTGCCCCAGCCCGTGAGGTTTCTGAAGCCTTCGATGTAAAAGAAAAATATCCTTTTAAAGATGTTTTGCCTGTCATTCATTCCATAAACGGATTGCCTGAAATTGGAAGGACTTTTGGAAAAAGATAATTATGACGGTTGGTTGATTGGTTTACTGTGGATTTACAGCCTGAAAACTAAGTGCTTCATAGCCTTTTTCGTTGATAGCGGCCTGCATTTGTTCGAAGGTAGCTTTGGTTTTGTCGAAAGTTACAACGGCCGTCGAATCGAGGTGCGAGGCTTTAACTTCCTGAACTCCCGGAAGATTTTTTACAGCAGTTTGAACCGTACGCTCACAGCCTTCGCAGGTCATACCAACGACTGCGATTTCGATTTTTTGCAGATTTTCAGGAGCGATGGCTTCAACTTTGGCCGCATCACCGCCGGTTTGTTGTGTGCCGCTTTGCTGGCCACAAGCAGCCATAATAAAAGTTAAAATGAAGATAAATGCAAGATTTTTCATGATGATTTTGAATTAAAAATGAATTTTGTTTGTAGAATTCAGGGGGTAAATGTACCAATTATTTAATTTCTTGTAATATGTTTTTAAGCTACGGCACCAAAACGATTTGCCGATTTGGTTTACTGAAATATTTAAAAAATTAATTTTGAGCTTGTTGCCTGCTAATTTTGAAAGGTTTATAAATTGCGGAGCGCAGAGCGCAAAGAGCAGAGGGCATAGCGCAAAGCGCAAAAAGCAGTGCGCATAGTGCAAAGCGCAAAAAGTATGTTGCAATCTTTCCGTTTTTCCATCTTTCCATTCTTCCATTTTTTCATTGTCGAACCCGCCTGCGCATGCCTGGCTGCACCAGTCAGACAGGTCGGGCAGGTTGTCAAATTCTTCCATTTTCAAATTTTCAAATTTTCAAATTGTTGAATCATCAAATTCTTTCATTGTCGAATTGTCGAATTGTCGAATTTTCCCATACTTCCATCTTTCCATTTTTCCATTCTTCCAATAATTTTGGATTACTTTGCAGCCAAAATCTAATTAAGTGGAATCGAACAAATGTGTGCATTGTGGCGATGATTGCGGGAAATACCCGGTGCTGTGGGAAAACCAGAACTTTTGCTGTCATGGCTGTAAAACGGTTTTCCAGATGCTTAGCAAAAAGCAGCTTTACAAATATTACGAAATCGAGCGTACGCCTGGAATAAAGGTTGAAAAGCATGATTTTGCAGCTAAGTATGCCTTTTTGGATAATGAGGAAATCAGGGATAAGATGCTCGACTTTTCGGAAGGCGAGGTAAGCAAGGTAACCCTTTACATTCCTACAATCCATTGCAGTTCATGCATCTGGCTGCTGGAAAACATGCACCTTCTCAACAAAGGTGTAAAAAGTTCGCTGGTAAATTTTGTGAAAAAAGAAGTTTCGATCACCTTTAAAAATCACGAAATTACGCTGAGGCAATTGGTCGAGCTGCTGGCTTCGGTGCACTACATTCCACAGATTACCCTCGACAAAATCGAAGGAAAGGAAAAACCAAAATCAAATACCGGCTTGCTGATAAAAATTGGGGTGGCAGGATTTGTTTTTGGTAATATCATGCTCCTGAGTATGCCCGAATACCTGGCCATCCGCGGACAATTAGATGCCGTATTTCAGGGTTTTTTCGGTTGGATAAAAATTTTACTTTCGTTGCCCGTTTTGTTTTATTGCAGCAGCGGCTACTGGCTTTCGGCCTATAAAAACCTGAAACACAAAATCATCAATATTGATTTGCCCATCACACTTGGAATTATTGCCCTTGCTGCTCAGAGTTATGTCGAAATCCTTGTTTCCGGTGAGCCGGGATATCTTGATTCGCTGGCTGGCTTTGTATTTTTCCTGCTTATTGGAAAGTGGTACCAGGATAAAACTTATCAAAGCCTGGCTTTCGACCGCGATTACAAATCCTATTTTCCGGTGGCCGTTACAAAGATTACCGCAGAGGGAGAAGAAAGCACACCGCTGAAAAATCTTGTTGCCGGCGACATTATCTTAATCCGGAATCAGGAACTTATCCCCGCTGATGGCGTACTTAAAAAAGGGCAGGGTTTTATCGATTATTCCTTTGTTACCGGCGAATCATTGCCGGTAAATAAAAAGGAAGGCGATGTTTTGTATGCCGGCGGAAAGCAGATTGGCAGCGCCATCCGGGTCATCATCACCAAAGATGTGGCCCAGAGCCAGCTTACCCAGTTATGGAACCAGAATTCGGATCCCGAAAAAACGACTTCCCGGATCAGCTCATTGATCGACCGGCTGAGCAAAAATTTCACCATTGCCGTTTTGCTTATCGCTACAATGACTGCCATTTTCTGGTATTTTTTCGATCCATCAAAAGCGATTATCGCTTTTACTTCGGTATTAATCGTTGCCTGTCCTTGTGCTGTCGCTTTATCGATGCCATTTTCATTTGGGACTACCATGCGGATTTTTGGTGGCAAAGGTTTTTATCTTAAAAACACCGGTGTTGTTGAGCGCATCACAAGAATTGATACCGTGGTTTTTGATAAGACCGGGACCATCACGCATAATCGTTCAAAAAACGTTGTGCTTACCGACGGGCATCTTTCCCTGGAAGAATCAATCGCAGTTAAATCGCTGGCACGGCAATCGGCGCATCCGCTCAGCATGGCGGTTTTCGATTTCCTGGATTCGGATCATATTGATGAAGTGGAGAATTTTATGGAAATTCCTGCATCCGGAATCAAAGGAACCGTTGACGGCATGCATTTAAAAGTAGGTTCGATGGATTTTATCCAGCACGATGGTGAATATGCCGAAACCGCTGCATCGGAAGTTTTTGTTGCGATTGACGGGGTTTTTAAAGCCCGTTTCACCATCGAAAGCAAATACCGCGAAGGAATTGATGCGGTTATCGAAACCCTGTTGCCGGATTATGAACTTCATGTTTTATCAGGCGATAACGATTCCGACAGGAGCAAACTCGGCATTTTGTTCCGAAACTCCGAAAGACTGTATTTCAGGCAATCGCCCAACGACAAGCTGGAGTACATTAAAAATCTGAAAAAGCAAAACAAGCATGTTTTGATGATCGGCGATGGTTTAAATGATGCCGGCGCCCTCAATGCCAGCGATGTCGGGATTTCGATTGCCGACGACATTTACCAGTTTTCGCCGGCCTGCGATGCCATCCTCGAATCAGGTCGTTTTGCCGATCTGGTGAAGTTTATCCGCTTTTCGGTAATTTCACTCAACATTGTAAAAGCCAGTTATTTTATTTCGGTGTTTTACAATATTGTGGGGCTTTCGTTTGCTGTTCAGGGAATATTATCACCCATCATTGCTGCCATTCTGATGCCGCTGAGTTCGGTTACTGTGGTTACTTTTGTAACTTTTTCGACAAGGATTGCTGCACGGGTAAAGTTGAAATAAGCCAGGATCTTGGATTTATCGGATTATAATCGAAACTTTTACCTGATTTTGACTTTCATTCGATTATAATCGAAAAAACATGAAAATATTATGTTTATTAGATCGTAATCGAAAGAACTGTATTATTTTTGCATTTATTAGATTATAATCGAAAACTATGATAAAAAGAGAAAAGTATTTAAATGCAATCCGTCCATTCATTGATAAACCATTGATAAAGGCCATAACCGGCATACGAAGATGCGGGAAAAGTACGCTAATGTTGCAAATCATCGACGAACTTATCGAAAATGGCATTGATACCGAACGAATCATTTACATCAATAAAGAGCTTTTTGAATTTGATGCCATCAGAAACTATTCTGATTTGCATAATTATGTGGTTGAAAATACAAAGCATCCCGAAATTACAACTTATCTTTTTATTGATGAAGTTCAGGAAATCGGGGAGTGGGAAAAGGCTGTTAATTCGCTTCTTGCCATGAAGAATTTCGACATTTATATCACCGGATCGAATGCCCGCTTGCTGTCCTCCGAGCTTGCTACGCTACTTTCGGGCAGGTATTTGGAATTTAAGATGTACACGCTTACTTACCCTGAATTCAAGTTTCTGACCGAACTAAATCAAAAAGAACACACTGGTTTTGATACTTTTGATTTATTTCTCAAATATGGCGGATTTCCGGGCATTCATGCTTTTGAGTGGAACGAAACGGTGATTCGACAATACCTCAGTTCGCTCTACAGCACAATTCTTTTGAAGGATGTGGTAGTTCGCTACAATATTCGGGATGCAGCCATGCTCGAAAAAATTATCGAATTTCTGATTGATAATTGTGGAAACATTACCACGGCAAAAAATATCAGCGATTATGTAAAATCACAACAACGAAAAGTATCCGTTGAAACCGTTCAAAGTTATATTTCATTTGCCATGAATGCCTTATTGCTGCAGCAGATCCGCCGCTTTGATTTACAAGGAAAACGTTTGCTCGAAACGCACGAAAAATACTATTTGAGCGATGTTGGATTTCGCCTGGCAACAACAGGTTTCACTCCGGAATCATTACCTGGTCAACTTGAAAATGTTGTTCTTCTCCATTTAATGGCTGATGGATACAAAGTTACCATTGGAAAAATGAATAATCTGGAAATTGACTTCATTGCTCAGAAAAATCAGGACAAAATCTATATTCAGGTTTGTACCACTTTAAACGATAGCAAAGTAATTGACCGTGAATACGGCTCCTTAGAAAAAGTTAACGACCATTTCCCAAAATTTGTCCTCTCCCTCGACCAGGGTTTCGAAACTTCCCGGAATGGTATCCGCTGGATGAACCTGAAAGATTTCTTATCTTAAAACCCTCCGATGTGTTTTACTTGGTAGGATTATCCCTCAAAACGAACATTTCAACCGAAATTCATCTGACCTGACCATAATCTTACCTGAAAACTTAAAATTCCCGGTGACTGAATTATTCCGGAATCACCGACGTAACATTCAGTTTATCAATACTAAACATGGTATTACTCGTATGTTATTATCTGGAATATCTTTAAATTGCATGAAATTTAACAATTCGTTAACAAAGATTTGAGTAAATATTTACTTTTGCTATTTAAGTAATATGATACTTTAATATGTTTATACTTTTTGGTTTGATAATAATCAGCCTGCTTGTAGCCTCAGGATTTTTAATAGCTTTTTTATGGGCTGTAAATAATGGCCAGTTTGAAGATGACTACACACCATCGGTTCGCATGCTGTTTGATGATGAATCAAATGCAGAAAATTCGCCAACCAAAGAGTTAACCGAGGAGATCAATTCGACATCCAAAAAATAAATCCGGCATTTTATTCAGTTAAACAAATATAATTAACATGGAACACCAGTACTTTTCTTACGACAACAAAATTGTAAGGTACTTTGCCTTCGCAACTGTTTTGTGGGCAATTGTGGCTTTACTCGTTGGGGTGATTATTGCACTTCAACTCTCGTTTCCCTTTTTAAATCTAAATTGGGAATTTATTTCATTCGGGAGGTTGCGGCCTCTTCACACCAATGCAGCAATTTTTGCATTTGTTGGAAATGCAATTTTCTGCGGGATTTATTATTCTCTGCAACGGCTTTTAAAAGCCAGGATGTTCAACGACAAGTTGAGCTGGATACATTTTTGGGGCTGGCAGCTGATTATCGTTGCAGCGGCACTTACCTTGGTTCTGGGCATTACCACCTCAAAAGAGTATGCCGAACTCGAATGGCCTATTGACATTGCGATTACATTAATCTGGGTGGTTTTTGGCTGGAACATGATCGGGACCATTATTAAACGACGTGTTAAACACATGTACGTGGCTATCTGGTTTTACATTGCTACCTTTATCACTGTAGCAGTGCTTCATGTTGTTAATTCCTTCGAAATCCCTGTTTCGATGTGGAAAAGTTACTCGATGTTTGCCGGTGTTCAGGATGCACTCGTACAATGGTGGTACGGACATAATGCAGTGGCATTTTTCCTTACTACGCCTTATCTGGGATTGATGTACTACTTCCTCCCAAAAGCAGCAAACCGACCTGTTTACTCGTATCGGCTTTCGATGTTGCACTTCTGGGCTTTGATTTTTATCTATATCTGGGCAGGCCCTCACCACTTATTATATCAGTCGTTGCCGGATTGGGCACAGACATTAGGCGTGGTTTTCTCGGTGATGTTGATTGCCCCGTCATGGGGAGGTATGGTTAATGGTTTGCTTACGCTGAGAGGCGTTTGGGATAAAGTCCGCGATTCGGCCATGTTGAAATTTATGGTCGTGGCGATTACCGCTTACGGGATGTCGACCTTTGAAGGTCCGATGCTTTCGCTGAAGAACGTTAACGCCATCAGCCATTTTACCGACTGGACATTGGCACACGTTCATATCGGCGTTCTTGCCTGGAATGGTTTCTTCACTTTTGCGATGTTTTATTATCTTATCCCAAAAATTTACAACACAAAACTTTATTCCGAAAAATGGGCTAATGTGCATTTCTGGCTTGGCACCACCGGAATTTTATTCTATGCAATTCCGCTTTATTGGGCTGGAATTACCCAAAGTTTGATGTGGAAAGAATTTACTGCTGACGGCTACCTGGCTTATCCAAATTTCCTGGAAACCGTTACACAGATTATCCCGATGTATCATACCCGTATTTTGGCCGGGTTGCTCTACTTTTCAGGTACTATCCTGATGGCTGTAAACTTGTACAAAACCGTTGCCGTTGGAAAATGTGTTGACAATGAAGAAACTTCAGCTCCTCCTTTGGCTAAACTTGAACCTAAACGCATTTTTGGTGAAACCGTTCATTCATGGCTCGAGAGAAAACCGGTAATTTTTACAATTTTAGCTTTGGTTGCTATCCTCATTGGTGGCCTTGTTGAGATTATCCCAATGATGGTGGTAAAGTCAAATATCCCAACCATCGAAACTGTTCAACCATACACGCCGCTTGAACTACAAGGTCGGGATGTTTACATTTCGGAAGGTTGCGTTGAGTGTCATTCCCAGATGGTAAGACCTTTCCGTTCCGAAACCGAACGTTACGGCGAATATTCAAAAGCCGGCGAGTTTGTTTACGATCATCCTTTCCTCTGGGGTTCACGAAGGTTGGGACCGGATTTGGCACGTGCCGGAGTACCTGGTGGAAAAGTAAATAAACCTGTAGCATGGCATTACAACCATTTTGTGAATCCACAGGGCATGAACGCACAATCTATTATGCCGGCTTATCCATGGCTTATCAAAAAAGATGTTGATGTAGCCTCAACTCCTGCAAAAATCAGGGTGATGCAAACATTGGGAGTTCCTTATCCCGAAGGTTTCGACAAAGAAAGTGAGCAGGTTTTACTGGCACAGGCCCAGACAATTTCTGATGAATTAAAAACTGCCGGAATTGATATTGCGCCTACCAAAGAAGTCATCGCCCTGATCGCTTATCTTCACCGGCTTGGAAAAGACATTTCACTTGCGCCACCTGTCCCGTTACCAAACCTTACCGGGGAAGAAAATTCAGAAAATACAGGTGAAAAAGTTGCCGAAGTTCCACCATCAGAAGCTAAGATTCTCTTTGATAAAAACTGCATTGTTTGTCATGGAAAATTGGGCGAAGGAAATGCAATCGGGCCAAATCTAACCGATAAATACTGGCTCAATGGCGGTACCCGTGAGAATATTGTTCACCAGATTATGGAAGGGAAACTTGAAAAAGGAATGCAACCCTGGAAAAATGCCTTCACAAAAGAACAGGTTGATTTGCTTGCAGATTATGTAATACAGCTACAAGGCACCGACCCTCATCCTGCAAGAGATCCACAAGGCGAACTGGTTGAATAAAAATACATAACAATGAATATTTTAAGTCATTATCTTGGGAGAACTGAAGGCATGGCCATTTTCCCCATTATCGGGGTCTTTATTTTCTTTTCCTTTTTCCTTTTCCTCATTTATTATGTATTGAATCTGGATAAAGGATTGGTGAAAGATATGGAAAACCTTCCGCTGACCAAAGATGCTGAAGAAATTGAAGATTTAACTAAAACAAAGGAATTTCATCATGGAGAAAAATAATAAAGAAGTAAAATACGACGGCAAGCCGTTCGAGCACGAATTTGATGGTATCCAGGAATTGAATAATGCCGTACCACCATGGCTTTTGTATTTTTGGTACATCACCGTTACATTTTCGGTGATCTATGTAGCCTATTACCATTTTTTGGGAAACAACGTCCTACAGGATGCCGAATACCAGAAAGATATGGTTGTTGCCAATAAAAATGTAGCCGATCAAAAGGCAAGCAGCGGCGAAATGGCCATGCTGGTGCTCAACGATGACGCAAACCTTGCAGCCGGTGCAGAAATTTATAAAACAAAGCTTTGCGTTACCTGTCACGGAAATTTGGGCGAGGGCAATGCAATCGGGCCAAATCTAACCGATAAATTCTGGATTAATGGAAAAGGGCTGATTACCGATGTTTTCGAAGTCATCAAAAACGGTGTTGCTGCCAAAGGAATGATGCCTTACAAAGACCAGCTCAGCGAGCAGCAAATCCTGCAGGTAAGCAGTTATGTACTGGCTAAACTTCAGGGAAGCAATCCGCCAAACGCTAAACCACCACAAGGCGAAATGGTCGAATAATGCTATTAAGACACCATTGTCCGGTTTGAATTTGTAAAGCAAGATTTGAAGTCGGTAATCTAATTTTGATAATGTTGTTGTGAATCCAATTGTTGGAAAATATCAAAACAATGAAAGAAGTTGCTGATACGAAATATCATTTATTACTCGAAAACATCGGTATTTCACTCGAGAAAGGAAGAAATAATGCTGCAAAGAGTATTAACAGAGAACTTCTGTTGACAAAGTGGGAAATCGGACAGCATATCATTGAATTTGAGCAACATGGCAACGAAAAAGCAGAGTATGGTTCCGATCTTCTGAATCGTTTATCCAACGATTTGAAAACACTACATGGTAAAGGCTTTAGTCGTCGTAGCATATTGGACATGAGAAGGTTTTATATTTGTTTTCCAATTTGGCAGACAGTGTCTGCCAAATTAAGTTGGAGTCATTATGTAGAGCTTATCGGTTTAAAAGATGATTTCGAAAGAAGCTTTTACGAAAAACAAGCTATCACCGAAAATTGGGGAGTGAGAGAGTTACAGCGACAAAAGGATAGTTCATTATTTCAGCGTTTAGCGTTGAGTAAAAATAAAAAAGAGATACTGGCACTTTCTGAGAAAGGGCAGGTTATTGGAAAAGGTGAAGACTTAATAAAAGATCCTTATGTGCTTGAATTTCTCAATATTTCAGAATCCAGGAATTTCACTGAAAAGGATTTGGAGCAAAAAATAATTGATAATCTTCAACAATTTTTATTGGAATTAGGAAAAGGTTTCGCTTTTATTGGCCGACAATACCGAATAACACTGAACAATACTCACTATTACATTGATTTGGTGTTTTACCATCGTTTGTTAAGATGTTTTGTGTTGATAGATTTAAAAACCAAGAAGATTGACCACGCAGACATCGGACAAATGAGCCTTTATTTGGGATATTTTAAAAAGGAAGAAATGGTTGAAGGTGAAAACCAACCTGTTGGGATAATCCTTTCGAAGGAAAGAGATGAAATATTGGTTGAATATGCCACAGTTGACTTGACGAAAAACTTGTTCGTTTCTGAATATCAGTTGTATTTGCCCGACAAAAAAGTACTTGAAAGGCAATTAAACCGAATTTTGAATGAATAAAATACACCAGAAAATATGGAGCAACTTTAACCCAAAGGTTAATAGTTGTTCCTGTTTTTTTAGTTTCGATAAGGAATGAACCCGAATACTTTCGGGAGGAAAGAAGAAATTATAAAATGAAAAAAAATACCAATTTTGATGAGTCATTTCGTGATCGCATCTCCACAGTAAACCGCGAAGGAAAACGTGAATACGTCTTTCCAAAAATGCCGCAAGGGAAATTGCACACATACAGGCTTATTGTGTCGTGGTTTTTGCTGGCAATAGTCTTTTTGATGCCTTTTGTAAGAGTAAATGGCGAACCCTATTTTTTGATCGATGTTATCAGCCGCAGGTTTATTTTGTTTGGACAGATTTTCTGGCCGCAGGATACCTACCTTTTTGCGATCATAATGTTGACAATGGTGGTTTTTATCGTGGTTTTTACGGTTTCGTTAGGCCGTCTCTGGTGTGGCTGGGCTTGCCCGCAGACCATTTTTATGGAGATGGTTTTTCGTAAAATCGAATACCTGATTGAAGGCAATGCCTCACAGCAAAGAAAGCTTAAAAAACAAGAATGGAATCTTGAGAAAATCTGGAAAAGGACATTGAAGTTTTCCATTTTTATTGTGCTTTCGCTGATGCTTTCAGCAGCTCTTTTTGCCTGGGTTATTGGCACCGACAAGCTCTTTGCGATGTTTGGAGAGTCATTTTCCGAAAACAGGGCAGCCTTTATTGCCATGTTTTTGCTGGCCGGTTTCTTTTTGTTTATTTATAGCTGGTTCCGCGAGCAGGTTTGTGTAATCCTTTGTCCTTACGGTCGCCTGCAGAGCGTGTTGCTCGACGCCAATACCATTTTGGTAGCTTACGATTATAACCGTGGCGAACCTCGTGGTAATTATCGCAAGGATGAAGATAGGGGCGAGGCCGGAAAAGGCGATTGCATCGACTGCAAAGCCTGCGTTGAAGTTTGTCCCACGGCCATTGATATCCGTAACGGCACGCAACTCGAATGTGTAAATTGCACGGCTTGTATCGATGCCTGCAATCATACCATGGAACGAATCGGAAAGCCAAAAGGCTTAATTCGTTTCGATTCGGAAAACGGTATTTCGACCGGAACAAAAATGAAACTTAATGGCCGCCTTATCGCTTACATTTCGGTTTTGACGGCACTTATGATTTTCCTGAGTGTGTTGATATTTAGCCGTTCCGATGTCGAAACAACCATTTTGCGAACTCCAGGTTTGCTTTTTCAAAAACAACCCAACGGACAAATCAGCAACCTTTACAACATTAAAGTTGTTAATAAGAAGCGCGAAAAATTTTCGCTTGATGTCAGATTAATTTCCCCCAAAGGTGAAGTGATGATGCCTTCGGGCGAAATGATGGTAAAAGAGGCAGCTTCAACCGAGGGCGTTTTCCTGGTTTATATCAACGAAAAAGATGTAAAAGGTAAGATTCCAATAACACTTGGTGTTTATTCGGGAGAGAAATTAATCGAAGAAATTGAAGTTACTTTTGTAGGCGTAAATCAGTAATAGTAATTAATTGTGAAAATTAAAGGTATGAAATTTAACTGGGGAACAGGAATCGTCATTGTTATCTCACTTTTTGTGATCGGAATGAGCACGTTGGTCTATATCAGCGTAAAGCAGAAAATCAATCTTGTTTACCAGGACTATTATCCCCGTGAACTCGCTCATCAGACCAAAATTGATAAAGTGAATAACAGTCATCTTTTAACCGAAAGTGTAAGAATCAGTTACCAAAATGGATTGATTGAAGTGGCTTTTCCTTCACTTTTTAATTTTAGTGAGGTAAAAGGTGAGATTCAATTGTACAGGCCTTCTGATTTTGAGAAGGATATTTTCCTTGCCATCAATCTTACTGCGGAAGGATTACAGCAGATTCCTACAACTCAGCTTGATCGCGGAAAATACGTTGTCAAGGTGGATTGGACCTACCAGGAAAAACCCTATTTTTTTGAACAGGACGTACACATAAAATAATGCAAATGACTTTTGATTTATTGATAGCAGCATTGATTTTAGGCTTACTTACCGGTTTCCATTGTGCCGGAATGTGCGGCCCTATTGCGATTTCGTTGCCTTTAAATAATGGAAGCTGGGCGCATCGAACTGTTGGCAGCCTCATCTATAACCTGGGTCGTATCATCACGTATTCGTTGATGGGCGCGGTTTTTGGATTGCTCGGACAGGGCTTTAAAATGGCGGGTTTTCAGCAATGGCTTTCGGTTGCCATTGGTGCAATCATGATACTTTCGGTGTTGTTCCCGTTGCTTTTTAAATCATTCGCATCAAAATCGCCGGTTTTTCCGGTGGTTGAACGTATCAAGGATAAGCTTGGAAATTTGTTTGGAACAAAAACCAGCTTTTCGTTGTTTACCATAGGTTTGTTGAACGGGCTTTTGCCATGCGGTCCGGTTTATGTTGCAATTGGTTTGTCACTCGCATCAGCCAATATTTTTACCGGAGCTTTGTACATGGCGGTTTTTGGATTAGGCACTGTGCCGGTGATGTTGAGTCTTTCGTTGGTTGGAAATTATTTGACCACTGCGGTACGAACAAAAATCCGGCAATTTGTGCCCGTTTTTATTATTGTTTTAGGAGTTTGGTTTGTTTTGAAAGGCCTGGGTCTCGGCGTCCATCTGATTTCGCCATCCGACCAGAAACTACAGATTAATAAAGAGATTCCTAAAAAATGTTGTAGTACGAATTATTTTAAAATTTCACTTTAATAAATTATTTATGAAAAAGTTAGTTGGTTTTTTTAGCATTTTGAGTTTTGCAGTTTTTGCTGCCTTCCTCTTTATTCAAGCTACACCCGACCGGATCACCACAGCAAATGATCTGGAGTTTATGCAGGATGCAGTTCCGGCAAAGGCCATGGAAACCGGTAAAGCCATTTATAACGGCAAAGGCAATTGTTTTGTCTGCCATCAGCCAACAGGCGTGGGTGTTCCAGGCGTTTTCCCTCCATTGGCCAAATCTGATTTTTTGTTGGCCGATAAAAAACGTGCCATCGTGCAGACCATTTATGGCTCAAAAACCCCTATCACAGTTAATGGCGTTAAATATCCGGGTGGCATCATGACCAATGTCCCAATGACCGACCAGGAAGTTGTTGACGTTGTAAACTATACCCTGAATAGTTGGGGAAACAAAGGTGGTGTAGTGACTTTGGAGGAGGTAAAAGCTGCAAGGAAAAAGTAAATCCATTTGAATTTGCTTTTAGATGAAGGAATTTTAAGAATCCGGTACCTGTAAAATTACGGGTAACCGGATTTATTTTTAGTGGTAGCTTCCCTTTTGGAAAGTTCAATCTGGTTTATGCTGATCGGGAACTGAAGGATTTCAAACCTCAAAAAAACATCATTCATTTTTTATTTATGGAGATTATTTAAAAAACTAAATCTAACCAGATAAATAGTCTAATTTGAATGGAAACATCAGAAAATAGTATTGATAAATACATCAGCGGTTTTCCTGCGGAAGTTCAGGAAATGCTGAGGAAACTCCGGGCAACGATACAGCAAGCTGCGCCCGATGCCGGAGAAACGATTAATTATGCCATGCCAACTTTTACGCTAAAAGGAAACTTGGTCCATTTTGCCGCTTACAAAAAGCATATTGGTTTTTATCCCGCACCCTCTGGAATTGAAGCATTCAAGGATGAACTGCAAATCTACAAATCGGCAAAAGGCTCGGTTCAGTTTCCGCTAAATATGCCATTGCCGCTGGATTTAATTTCCAGAATGGTTAAATTTCGGGTTATCGAAAATTCAGGAAAATCAAAACCCGAAAAAAAATTGTAACCGGTCAAAAGCCTTTAAGACGAATAATTGGGGAGTTTTTGGGGATGAGAATCAGTTTTTCCACTAACTTTCATACCATTTATTACCAGCAATTTTCCGCTTTTGCTTTCGCTGACCAATAAAAAATACTTACCGATGATTCTTCAACGAATATTTTACTATTTTTGACACTCTATTTCGGTAATCAAATGATTAAATATTTTTCTATGCGGCTTTCGATATTTACGATTTTCTGCTTCTTTGCTTTTACAAGTTTACCAGCTTTTGCTCAGGATGCCCCGGTTGACGGAAAACAGGAATTATTAGGAATCTACGAGCATCTGGACGAATACGTGCCTGATGATGTGTTTGTTACCAACGAAAATGGGGAAGTTGTAAATTTTAAAAGTCTGATTGATAAACCTACCATACTCACGCTGGTTTATTATACCTGCCCGGGAATTTGCAGCCCGCTGTTGGACGGAGTTGCCGCGGTAATCGGGAAAACCGACCTTGTTTTGGGAAAAGATTACCAGGTAGTGACTGTAAGCTTCAACGAAAAAGAAACTTACCAACTGGCCATTTCCAAAAAGAAAAACTACCTGCAACAGGTAAAAAAGGAAATCGACGAAAGTCAGTGGAAATGGTTTACCTCCGACAGCCTGAGTATTTCAAAGCTAACCAGCAGTGTTGGTTTTCGCTTTAAGCGCGAAGGCAACGATTTTGTGCATGCCGCTGCGATTATGGTTTTAAGTCCGGATGGCAAGATTACAAGATATCTTTACGGAACTTATTTTCTGCCTTTCGATATGAAAATGGCCATTGTTGAAGCAGCGCAAGGTCGCTCGGGGCCAACCATCAATAAAGTGCTGAATTTTTGTTTCAGCTACGATCCGGAAGGAAAAAAATATGTTTTCAATATAACCAGGATTGCTGCCACGGTGATTCTTGGCTTTGCATCATCATTGCTGCTTTATCTTATCTTTAGTAAAAAAAGAAGAAATCATCTAAAAAAAGTTTAACGAGAAAAATTATGACTGCTATTTCCCATCCAAGTGAGTATGTCAATTTTTTTGACATTAAGAAAGGAATTGCTTCCTGGATTTTTACGCACGACCATAAACGAATTGCCTTGCTGTATTTTTACTGCATTGTGGTTTTTTTCTGTGTAGCGTTTGTTCTGGGGCTTTTTATGCGGCTCGAACTGATTGCTCCCGGCCGCACCATCATGGATCCTCAGATTTACAACCAGGTGTTTACACTGCATGGGGTGATCATGATTTTTTTATTTATCATCCCGGGTATTCCTGCCATTTTTGGAAACTTCGTACTTCCGATGATGATCGGTGCACCGGATGTGGCTTTTCCAAAAGTTAACCT
>CAJATL010000156.1 GCA_903944895.1 uncultured Bacteroidota bacterium | reverse complement strand
TTTAAACCAGGAAAGGAGGTAAACTTTTTACTAATAATGATTTTACAAACTGCAATCTCGCGGATAGCAATAGCTATGAATAGTTTGCAGCACTTCGGTTATTCGTAAAGTAAAATTTGATTGTTGCGGAATCGCTGATAAAAGTTTCCTGATTATTAATTAAAATTTAAAAATGCGATATTAAGAAATTTTTCTTTTTTTCTATTCAATTATTTTGTTGCTGTCATCAATGTATCCAAATAATTGCATTACTTCCCGGTGATCGGTTATTATTTTAGCGATTTGATTTGCATTAAGTTCTGTTTTCCAGTTTCCTGCTTTCCCATTTCTGAAAAATGTTTTACAACCTTGTAGTTTTTCTTTGAACCCGCCGGATTCTTCCGATTTCTGAAGCTTTTCGATGGAAGTATTCAAAAGTGCCTCCGAAATCAAATCATCAGCATAATGCAGATCCAGGAAATTGATTGCTTTTGAAAAGGTTTTCATGGGCTGGCTAATCATCTCTTCATAGCGCATAAAATGAACCTTTAAGTCCGAATGATACCAGCTCAACACATTCCAGCTCCAGGAACCCGTTTTTTCGGCCAGTATGGGCAAAAGCATGTTCGGGGAGAAATTTAATGTGTAGGTGTTGCTATTCATCAGATTAATGACTTCATCAATACTCCTGTTAAAATAAAATGCATTCGAAACCGCCACATCCAAAGGGTTCCGGACGAAATAAATGCATCCAAAAGTGTTTTCGTCAGGGAAAACAGGGTTGCCTGAATCGTTGACAAAATACTGGTCGTGGGTTTTGATGTAAATGTGTGCGAGTCTTTCATCCGAAAGTAATTCATAAACTTTAGGTTTCAGATTGTCAATCTCACTGCTTGTCAGATCAGAAGAATTGATGCCGGCAAGCTCATCAAACAGGATTCTTGAATTGGCGTTAAGTCCGGCTTCGAGCCTGTTTAAGTCGGTCTTATTGCGGTTCTCAGATAGGAGCATCGAAAGAAAAACCCTGAACCAGGTATTTCCCGAACGGGGATAGGAAGCAAGCCAAACCAAATTTTTCATTTAACAAGATTAAAACAAGATTACAAGATAAATAAAGGATTACAAGATAAAACAAGATTGAAGGATCAGAGGATTTTGGATTGGGATAAGTCATTTTTTATCAGTTCAATAGTTTCATCAAAAAATGACATTCCATGCTGTCTGTCAACCGTGCAAAGTCTTACTGAAGGTAGAATTTTGGACGCTTTATCAAAAATATCGAACGGGCTGGTTTTACCTTTTTTGAGATAGTTTTTCCGGAATATTTTTCCGGTTAAAAGTTCGAGTTTTTTATAGCCTGTTACTTCATTTATTTCAGCGTTGCCGCTATTTTTGTACGAAAGCAGGTAAACTTGCCGGAGGCCGACTTCCTGATCATAAAAGCGGTCGCGGGTATTTACGATCATTTTTTTTACATTTTCGCGGATGTAGCGGGTTTTGTCCCATTCGATCCCGAATTTATCTGAAGAGTCGCGCCAGAGTTTCATCATCGGATAACCCGGCAGAACAACAGGAACGCCAGTTTCGTTAATCCGGATAGCCGAAATATCGTCCGAAACCATCAACGAATTGTCCAAACTGCTGAAAGCAGAAGCCATTGTTGATTTTCCACTTCCGGAGCGCCCCGAAAAGATAACTGCACTTTCACCAATTTTAACGGTACTGCCATGAACAATGAGCAACCCGCGTTGATGGAGCAAGGCAGCCATGGCCGAAGCCCAAAGGAAAATGATAGTTTCGCGGGTAGTGGCGGCTGGCATTTTGTCGATGGTAATCGTATTGCCGTTTTCGATCAGGTAGCGACCAACATTTTCAACTTTTAACAGAAACTGATTGCCCTTATTTTGATAAACACCTCCAATTTTATCAGGATTGGTAAGGGTTACCGGTACTTCGCCAAAATTAATGGTACAGTCGGGACGATCAGTTGATGCTTCGACAATAAACTCCGGGTGCTCGATGCAGGATTTGAAAACCAAACCGAATGCTTTGTAAAAATAGGATGCTTGTGGCATTTGTCGTTGTTGTGTAGTTAAAAACAGGTACAAAAATAGTTTTTGAATTGGAAAAATGTCAATTAAATTATTGAAGACGGGCACAAAAGGGTTATAAATTGCTATTTTCAATTCAATGTCGTTTTTTTAAGAATTTAAAATTCAAAAAGAGTTCAAATCCCCGGATGGGCGGCATTTGCAATGCCGCCTGAAAATCAGGTTAAGACCCTGGCTGGGCGGCATTTGCAATGCCGCCCGCAAATCAGGTTAAAACGCTTACTAAAGATGAATTTCATGGACAGTCTTATTTAAAGCGGAATTACAAATTCCGCTTAGCCCGCAGACTTTGGCGAAACCTTGACTGAACCGCATTTGCAATGCCTCCCGCAAATCAGGTTAAAACGCTTACTCAAGATGAATTTCATTGCCAACCTTACTTAAAGCGGAATTGCAAATTCCGCTTAGCCCGCAGGTGTTTCGCAGGATAAGAACCACCTGAACCCGGCTGGGCGGCATTTGCAATGCCGCCCGCAAATCAGGTTAAAACGCTTACTTAAGATGAATTTCATTGCCAACCTTACTTAAACCGGAATTGCAAATTCCGCTAAGCCTGGGGTTTTTGAATTGGAAAAAAGACGATAAAATTATTGAAGCTAAATTCAAAACTTGCTTCATTTACAAATTACACTATTTTTACAACCTAAAAAAACATTTGGGCGGCAAAGATGAAAGAACAATACAAAAACCTGGTTGATCTTAAGATTAAGCACGAAATATTTAAAAATCCAAACTATACCTACTCTGTTTCAGGAAGATGGGTTGGAGGAAGAATGGATGTTCTTAATTATCTGCGGTTTTACTTTGTTTATCTGAATGTTTCACAGATTCATTCTGTTTTTGGGAGTACCACCGAACCATCCGATTTTTATGGGGGCAGGATTTACGATCCTAAAAAATCGTTAACAGAAACCCATCTGGAGGCCCTCTACAACCGAAACATTAACCTGGCGCTTACGCTCACCAATCACTTTTATTCACAGGAGCTTTTCGAAAAGAACCTTCCGTTTCTCGAAAAATACCATCGCGCCGGCAATGTTATTATCTGTACTTCCGATGAGCTGGCAAAGCAGATCAGAAAGAATTTTCCGCTTTACACCCTGCGGGCAAGTATCATCAAAAACCTGAATACAGTCGAAAAAGTAAAGAAGTCCTTCGATATTTATGATGATGTGGTCATTCCGATGGATTTGAACGATGATGATGAATTTCTCGAAAACCTTCCTGAAAAGAACAGGATCATGCTTTTTGCCAATTCAGCCTGCGCTTACAGTTGTCCTGCCAGGATTTGTTACGCCGAAATATCCAAAGTTAACCAGGCAAAAGGCAACAAAGTGAGATGCAAGAAAGAGGAGCTTGGATTGCTTGAATATGCTTTTTATTTTTTTGATGTAGATAAGTTTTATAGGATGGGTTTTTCAAACTTCAAACTGATTCCGGCAAAGCTGTTTTCCAATTATTTAGTAACCAAAAGCGAATCGGCTACCAAATGAATCCTAAAGGTAAATTTGCACTTGCCACGGTAACCACCGAAAACTATCTGCAATGGAGCATGGTGATGATTCATTCGTTTTTGAAATCAAATCCCTGGTTCAAAGGTGATATAGTCATCATCAGCAACGATTTATCTGAAAAATCACTTTCCGATCTAACTGTTTTCCCGGGAATAATCATAGCGGAACCTTCCGAAATACTCACTCAGCGGTTAGCGCAGCTTTGCGCCGAAATGCCAACTTTTTCCAAACTCATAAATCGCTTTTTGTCAATCGAAGTTTTCAGGTTAGACCAATACGACAAAATCCTTTTTCTCGATAGCGATATGCTTGTTATTAAAAACGTTGAAGTACTTTTCCGGTTACCTGATCCTATTTATGCCAGCCTTGAATGGTTTTCGGGAAAAGGAAGAAGAATGTCGGATTTTGAAGTTGTAAATTCGGCTGGTGATCATGGTGAATTCATCAAACAACCCATTAACTCGGGGTTTTTGATGCTATCAAAAAGTTTGTTTACAGAAGCGCTTTATGAGGAGCTTGTTCATTTTATTCATCCGGGGCATTGGAAAAATACCACAACCCGATTAACTGATCAACTGATAATTAATAAATTCTTTAATGACAAAATTACCATCATTGATGCCCGCTATAATTACAGGCCAAAAAATGCAGAAGGGATTTACCGGAAAGAGAAAATACGGTTGGATGATGCCAAAATCGTGCATTTTATGCTGAAAGCCAAACCCTGGAATTTAAAAGAGGTATTCAAAACCGCAAGCCAGAAACTTGAGATGCTGAAAGCGTTTGAGCTATGGTACGAATGGTATTTCGATTTTTTAACCTGGTTTCATTTGCAGCAAAAAATCAACTATTTAACATCCAACCGCACTTAAAAAAACAAATAGTTTGGTAGTATGGAAACTTCAGAAAAGTATTGTATTGTTACGGTTACCACTGAGTCATATTCTCAGTGGACGATGACAATGATATTTTCATTTCTACGATCAAATGAATGGTTTGTTGGAGATATTATCGTGATAAGCAACGATTTAACCGAAGAAACCTCTGAAATGTTTGCAGTTTTTAATAACCTGATAATAAAGAAACCATCGGATAGGCTCATTGGAAAAGTTGCCAATCTTAGCAATCAGATTCCAGGTTTCAAAAATATTGCATCAATGTTTTACTCACTCGAATTATTCAACCTGAAAGGTTACAAAAAGGTTCTGTTTTTGGATAGCGACATGCTGGTAATTCAGTCGGTGAGGGAGGTTCTTGATTTCGATGCCCGGTTTGTAGCTTGTGTCGAATCGTGCTGGTATTCGGGAATGGGGCGTAAAGTGGACACCTACGAAAGTACCGGAAGTTGGCCCGATCCTGCAATGTTTATCAAAAATCCCATTAATTCAGGCTTCATGGTCATTGATGAACACCACCTTACCTATGAAAATTACGACGATTTGATTGATATGATCGAAGCTGGACTTTGGTCAAATAAAAAAACCTTTCACGCCGATCAACTTATCATCAACCTTTTTTTTAAGAACAGGATAACACTGGCCGATGCCCGGTATAATTATCGTCCCACCAACGCAGCCGGAATTCGTAGGCGCGACCAGATTAACTTCGAAGATGCAAAAATCATTCATTATTTCCGTCAATACAAACCCTGGAATTTTAAGGAAGTTTTTGAATTGTCAAGGCATGAAATGGTAAATTTGCGGGCTTTTAAATTGTGGTACACCTGGTACATTGATTTTTTGAAGTTTTACCATTTGAAATCAAAAATTAATATTCTGCTGAATCATGAACAAATCCATTCCTGATTTCCTTGTTGTTGGTGCAGCCAAATCAGGCACTACCTCACTAATTACGGACATGCGAAAACATCCGGAAATATTTACTCCCGGCATCGAGGTTAATTACTTTTCGCATTATTACGACAAAGGACCAGGATGGTACACAGCCATCTTTAAAGAACCCGGAAAAATCCAGGGTGAAAAATCGACTTCCTACTTGTTTTACCCGGTCTGCCACGAAAGAATTTTTAATCACAACCCTGAGATAAAACTCATCATTCTTCTCAGGGAACCGGTAAAGCGGGCATTTTCGAACTGGACGATGAGGTATGTTCAACACCGTCTTTTGTATCAGGCGCATATTTTTAATCAGCAATACCCCAACAAAATTGAGAACATTGGATTTTCACAGCTATTTCACCATTTTCTGTCGTGCTATTCCAGCCCTTGTTACAATAACGAACCATTGGACGTCTTTTCAAGGGGACTGTACATTAATCAGATAGAAAGCCTGTTGCAATTTTTCAAACGCGAACAGATTCTAATACTTATTTCAGAAAATTATTTTAGGAATCCAGTTGAAACTTTATCAAAGGTCAGCCAATTTTTGAATGTGGACGATTTTCCCAACAATCAGCTATCCTGGAAAAGAAAAATGGAGTACCCTAAAAAGCTGGACGAAAGCGTGGTCAGCGAAATTCACCATTTCTATAAACCTTACAATGAGCGGCTTTTCGACTTTTTGGGTTTTGAAATTCCAGCGTGGAAAAGATAGACAACACCAGATGATGAGCAACACTTCAAAATATTGCCTGGCAACCGTTACCACCGAAAATTACTTTCAGTGGACCATGACCATGCTTTATTCTTTTAAAAAAAGCAATCCCTGGTTTAATGGTGATATTGTGGTTATTTGTAAGGATTTACCCGCCCGAATGATCAGTGACCTTCATCTTTTTGAGCATGTAAAAATCATTGAGCCATCACAGGTTTTGTTAAACCAGATTGATAAGCTGGCTGAGGTAGTCCCCAAATTTAAGGAGATTTCAGCACGGTTTTTTTCGCTCGAAATTTTTAGATTTGAAAACTACCAAAAAGTGCTTTTCCTCGACAGCGACATGATCGTTGTAAAATCCATCGAAGAAATTTTTCGGCTTCCCGACTTGTTTTACGCCAGTGCCCAGTTGTGTTTTTACAAAGGAAAAGGGAGGAACAGCTCGACTTTTGTTGCCGAAATAAAAAGCGAAGACAATACTGATATTCTCGAAAATACTGTCAATACAGGGTTTATGCTGCTTGATGAGGAATTATTAAAACAAAACCATTACCGAAGCCTGATTGAATTAATCACCCCGGAAACGTGGAGACGGAATAATTTCACCTACACCGACGAATTGATTATCAACCAATATTTTAGTGGTAAGATTAGTTTGCTGGATACCCGCTACAATTACCGCGCAAGAGCCGCCCGGATTATCCGTGAAAAAGAAGATCTGGCTTTTGAAGATGCTAAAATCATCCATTTCTATTCGAAATTTAAACCGTGGAATTTTGCCGAAGTTTTAGCCTCCTCATCGCGCAACCTAAGCTGGATTAAGGCCTACGGGCTTTGGTACCACTGGTATGTCGAATTTTTAAAGTTTTACCATTTTCAAAAGAAAATTGAAGCCGTAACAACTAATAAAACCAAATCATGAATGAGATCGAAATGAACGAAGCTTTTTTTGGCTCATTAAAATATTTCTGCATGTTTATTGGCTACCCCTACAGCGGTCATAGTCTTGTCGGCTCAATAATTGACGCCCACCCGAATGCAGCCATTTCACATGAACTTCATGTTGGGAAATTATTGAAAAAAGGATTCTCTAAAGAGCAGATTTTTCCGATGATAGTTTCTAACGCTTTCAAATTTGCACAGCAGGGCCGTACCTGGAATAATTATTCGTACGCTATCCCCGGCGAATGGAACGGGCGATTTAAACAACTTCTGGTTATTGGAGATAAAAAAGGCGGTGGGAGTTCAAAATTTTTTTCAAAAAAGCCGGAAGTTTTCGACTCGGTTGGTTTAACAATAGGCTTGCCGGTAAAATACGTTCATGTAATGAGAAACCCTTACGACATGATCAGCACCCTTTTTAGGAAATCGCAAAATCCAAAAACAGGCGATATTAGGATTGCCATCGAAAAATTTATTAAACGTATCGAGCGGACCGACAAAATCAAGAAATCCATTAATGGCGTGGATTGGCATGATATGTATCATGAAGAGGTTTTGGCAAAACCCGAGGAAACGATTACTTCATTATTCAGATTTCTCGGGCTGGATGTCCCGGAAGGATTTATCGAAAACTGCAAAAAAGTGATTTATCCAAACCCGCATAAAAGCCGCTTCGATGTTACCTGGACAGCCGAAGATATTGACTTTGTTGCAAACGAACTGGCCCGTTTTGATCACTTTTCCTGTTATTCTTATCATTCATGATTTTAGTCCTGAAATATGGAAAGCTTTAAAACACCTGATTTTATAATCATCGGCGCACAGAAATGCGGGACTTCCACCATGTTTCACCACCTGCGAAAACACCCTGATATTTTCCTTCCACGCAAAAAAGAACTTCATTTTTTTGATGAAAACTATGATAAGGGGATGGAATTTTACCTTCATTTTTTTAATCGGAAAAAAATGCCAGAGAGGCAATTTTGCTCTGGAGAAGCTTCGCCATTTTATTTTTTTCATCCTCTTGCAGCATCAAGGATTTATCAGCATTTTCCTGACATCAAACTAATCCTGTTATTGCGAAATCCAATTAACAGGGCTTACTCAAATTATCAGCATCAGCATCGTAAAGGTCGGATTTCGATCTCGTTTGAACACGCCATAAAATTAGAGCCTGAAATTCTTGAACATAAAAGGAAAGCTTATTTTGAGCAAGAAAACCATTCAGATTTAATGTACAGGCGGTTTTCCTTTCTTGCACGCAGCCTTTATTCCGAGCAACTTCCGGCATGGTACCAGCATTTTAGTAAAGAACAAATTCTGATTTTAAAAAGCGAGGATTATTTTAAAAATCCCACCGACACATTCAAGCAGGTTTTTGAATTTCTGGGAGTGAAGCCTTTCGAAATTATCCTTACCAAAGAACATAAAAAATCAGATTATCCGCCAATGAAGCCTGAAACCAGGCAACAATTGAAGGAATATTTTGAGCCGTTTAATCAGCAACTATACCAACTTACCGGCAGGGATTTTGGCTGGAAATAATTTGAATATCCGATGGAGAAAAAGATAAAAATGGCCATCGCCACCGTTACAAGCCGGGATTTTGTGCCCGGCACCCTGGTTTTGATCCATTCATTTTTAAAACACAATCCCTGGTTCGATGGCGACATTGTGATAATTTGCGATTCGCTGGAAGATGAACAGAAACAGCTTTCCCGGATATTCCCAAAAGTGATTTTTAAAAAACCCGGCGATGACCTCCTTTTAAGAATTGGTCACCTGTGCAGGAATCTGCCAAAGCTTTTGCCCAAGCGACAAAGGTTTTATTCGATCGAGGCCTTCAACCTGAAGGGTTATGATAAATTATTATTTTTCGACGGCGATATGCTTGTTACCAGCAATTTGTCCGAAATATTTGAACAGCAAACCGAATTGATGGCCTGCTCTGATAATCCTTACGATAAACAGGACAGAATACGCGACAGGGTTACTTTTAAGCGTTTGCCATCCGATGAAACAGCCGGAAATCCTCAGATTCTTGCCAAAACCTTCAATGCCGGGTTTATGGTGGTTGATAAAAGATTCCTGAATAACGAAACATATCAAAGTTTAAAACTACTCATTAACATTGATATCTTTCGTAAGATCAAAACCCATAACACCGATCAGGTTGTTTTAAACCTGGTTTTCGATGGAAAGGTTACTTTTCTTCCGGCCGGCTATAATCTGATTCTTTCCCAATCGCCGGAACTGATTGAAACTAAAAAATTAAGTCCTGATGAAATCAAAATTCTGCACTTTACCGGAAAATACAAACCATGGATAGCCTCTGAAAAAATGGACGAATTGATTGTTGATCCTTATTACAGCTCCTTTATAAACGATTGGAAAGAAGCGTTCGATGAGGTTAAGCAAAAACTTGAGCAAAATAAATGGAAATGACAAATCAATGAAGTCATTAAAAAGAAAATTCAGGAAATTTAAGACCGTTCAACCGGTTTTCATGGCAAACTTTTTCCGAAGTAACAATGTCATGAAAGCTATTGCAACAATCCACAATCAACATATTTTTCGGCAATTTAATCATTTAAACAGGATTTTACTTTTAGCCCTTTCGGTGATATTCTGGTTGCCTTATTCGGTTATTCTTTCCGTAAATCTGGTTAAGCGAAATGGGAAAAGTATTAAAATTAAGGCTGGAAAATCAGGGTTAATTCAGTTTTTTGAACAGGTGTATTATGCAAATCGCTGGTTTATTCATCCCAGGCATTATTATTACTTTAGCTTGTGGAGGAAAGAATATTGTAAAAAAAAGGAATTATATTTTCTTGAGGGAAATGCTCAGAACCTGTTCAATATCATTAACAAAAATGTTGATCTGCAAATTCTTGACGATAAGATTCTGTTCCATGACTTTTGTAAGCGAAATTATTTGCCTGCGCCCGAAATCGTTGGAATATTCGAAAAGGGTACTTTTCGGAATGCTACACCAAATGTTTTACCTGAATCGGACATCTTTTTTAAATTGAAAAGCGGTTATAATACCAGAGGCATCGAAAGATGGGATTTTATCGGGAACGGAATGTATCACAATGTGTCTTCCGGGCAATTTCTGGTGAGCGCCCATTTGATCGATAGGTACAGGAAAAAATCAAGGCGAAACACCTTTTTTATTCAGCCCAGGCAGCATAATCATCCTCGGTTCGATGCCATCAGCAGTCCGGCTTTGTGCACCATTCGCGTGATTACAGCGATTGATGAAAATGGAATGATTCAGATTTTTAACCCGGTTTTAAATGTTCCGGTTGGCATCGAAATTTTCAACCACATGGCAGATGGGGGAATTGTAGTTTGTATTGATGCTGCAACCGGGAATCTGTTAACATCCTATAAATTTGAAGCAAAGGGTCGGCCAGTGCCGGTAAATCTTATTCAAAAACCAGGAATGCAAGCAATCACAAACATTCCAGAATGGGAAAAGGTTAAAGAAATTGCGCTTGAGGCTCATCGTTTACTCGCCGGAATTCCTGTTATTGGCTGGGATATTGCTGTGACTGATACAGGCCCGGTAATCCTTGAGGGTAACCATAATATCGCGATGAATTTTCATCAATTGCCTCCAAATCTGCCTTTTGGGAAAACTGCTTTTGCAAGGATTTTGTTATTCCATTTAAGGAGATCATTGGAGAAAGCCGGTTGAGTTTATTAATTTGAAATTTACCGGATTTTTGAAAACATTTCCCCAAAAAGATTACTCTTTCACTTTCCTGGATTTTTGTGTTTTAATCACACCATCAACAGTAATTTTCCCTTTCAGAAGCATCAACAGCCACTTAACCTGAGTCATCAGTAAATAAGCAATTTTATTTGAAGGAATTTTATCTGTTTTATGCCAAACGTATGGTTTTATCATTTTAAGAAAAAGTATCCTTTTACGGCTCTGATTATCGCTGGTCATCAGCATCTGGTATTTCAGCCATTGTACCCGCTGGTTTAAGATGCTGAAGAGGTTTTTGGCTTTCCCGTGTGAGGATACGGAATTTTCGGAGGTGATTTTTTTGATGCACTGGTCAAATAAAAATCGCTCTTGCCGGTTCATTTTCGGGCAGGATTCGGGGAGTGAAATACCAAAAAAATATTGAGCCAGAAAAACGCTTGAAACTACTGCCTGCCTGCATTTCAACGCCTCAGCTTCCTTTAAAACAGCATTAAAGCCGGGATTTTTATTTTTGATGATCCAGGCAATATCGAAAAGCCAGAACAACGAATCATACTGATGATAAATGCCGTGCGTGCATAAAAACACAAACTGCAGGTGCAAGGGCATTGTTTTGAACGACTTTCCCATAAATTCAGCAGTGACGGCCTGTTCAAATATTTTTTGGGTATCAAAGCGCGTAAAATATTTTGATAAAGCCCAGTGTAATTCCAGGATGATGTGCTGTTCAGGAAAGGTAAACCTGAGGTGGTTTTCGCGCAAAAGGTAAAGATTCCGGTTTTGTGCATCATCCGAAAAATATTCGTCAATTAGCTTAAACCCAGCTTTGGTAAGTATTCCAATCGCCTTTTCGAGATTGTTTTCGGTGATCAGAATATCAATATCACGGGTTTGCCTGTCGGAGAAGTCGCCAAAAATCTGATGCACCATCAAAGGCCCTTTATAGCTGATGAAATCAATTCCGGCTTCCTGAAACAATGTATGCAACTTCAATAATTCACCGGCAAGCTTCATCATCAATTTTAAATTTCGTGACGATTTCCTGCTGATTTCTGACTTCACTTCTTCAGGGAAAATGCCCTCATGTGCCAATAAAGCTTTGTTAACCAACGGATAAATCCGGTGTTTGCCCGTTAGTTCAAGAAATGTTTTCCAGTCGGTCTGCCGGTTGATTACTAAATCCGAAATAGAGTCTGATCCTGCTCCAAGTTTTAATTTGCAACAATCGAGCAACAGATTCAGCTCCGGTGAAAAAACGGGCTTTTTTAAAAAAGAATTTTCCTGTTGGCTCATGTTGATTTCTTTAGTTAACCCTTTGCAAGAGGTCGTTTTAGCCTATTTTCCTGATCAGATCATTCGCGAGGTTATTTAAATTGATCCCGCCAAAATTACCCGAACTCATCATCAGCAGGTTTTTGTTTTTAAAATCATTGCTGCGGATAAAAGTTTCTAAATCAATGGGATTTATAAAAACCTGCAAATTTGGATTATTAAAGCCATCCTTAACATCATCCGAATTAATTGGAGGTAATTTTTTTAGAGCGATGGCATGCGGATCGAAAAACACAACCGGAATATCAGCCTTGGTCATGCAGTTCCGGTATTGATGCAGGAATGCTTTGCTCAGGCTGCTGAAGGTGTGCAACTCCATCACGGCAAGCAATTCTCTTTGCGGAAATTGATCCTTCACCGCCTCTACGGTTGCCTTAAGCTTTGAAGGCGCATGTGCAAAATCTTTGAAAATGGCGGTGTTTTCATTTTTCGCAACCAATTCCAGCCGGTTTGACGCGCCTTTAAAGGTTTTGATGGCCTCCATAAATTCAGGACATGTAATGCCAAGTTCGCGGCACACCAATTTCGCGCCGTTGATGTTGAGTAAATTATGCTTTCCGAATACCTGTAGCGGCGTACTTTCGGGGATTAAAAAATCAAATTCATTTTCCGAATCCACATCAGTGTTTAAAAATTCAAGTTCAATTTTTTCACAATTCTGGATAAATGTTGTTCCAGTCTGAATTTTGAAACAAGGCATTTTGTATGGAATCCTGAAAAGTGTATTTTCAGATATAGTGCCAGTAAAAGCATTTTTTACAACCTTTACAACTTCTTCATCTTCCTGGCAAAAAACCAGCGAACCGTTGTTTTGGATGCTTTGGATAAATAATTCAAATTGTTTTAGATAGCCCTCGTACTCTGGAAAAACATTGATGTGATCCCAGGCTATTCCGCTGATGAGCGCGATATTTGGTTTGTAATGAAGGAATTTCGGCCGCAGGTCGAGTGCCGAAGTCAGGTATTCGTCACCTTCGATAACGATGATTGGGGCATCTGTCAGGCGGACCATCACATCAAAGCCTTCCAGTTTTGCACCAACAAGATAATCGGCATCAATTTTATGATAATTCAGAATATGCAGCACCATCGCTGTAATCGTGGTTTTGCCGTGACTTCCGGCAATTACAACCCTGGTTTTTTCTTTGGATTGTTCGTAAAGATATTCGGGAAACGAATAAATTTTCAGCCCAAGTTCCAACGCCCTGTCTAACTCAGGATTGCCATGTTTGGCGTGCATTCCAAGGATTACAGCATCAAGTTCTGGCGTA
>CAJATL010000155.1 GCA_903944895.1 uncultured Bacteroidota bacterium | reverse complement strand
AGCGACTTGTTTACCTGATGATTTACAAAGGAGTAGCTGAAACCGTGGGCGCTTTTGATGAAAATAATGAACTTTGCGCCGGGGCGATTTTTGTTTACAGCAAAAAGAAAGTCATTTTTTATTTCTCGGCAACCAACGAATTAGCCAAAGCATCGGCGGCAATGCCTTTACTCATCGATACTTTTATCCGCGAAAATTCAGGAAAGCATCTCACACTCGATTTTGAAGGTTCAAACGACCCGAATCTTGCCAGGTTTTATAAAGGTTTCGGGGCAAAGGAATTGTATTACCCGCATTACGAAAAAAATAGTCTGAATCCGGTTTTGAGGGCAGGTTTTGAAATGTTCAGAAATCTGAAAAATATAAGCAACAGGCTTCATGGAAATTTTTTGAGGCGAATCAAATAAAAATGGTTCCGCATCCATCTTCAAACTGAGATAAAAAATTATCTTTGCACAAAACAACAAACAATGCTGCAAAATCTCGGAAAAGACAATTCATTGCTCAACCAGTTCATTGCTGAACTGCGTGATGTTGAAATACAGAAAGATAGCCTGCGTTTCAGACGCAACCTGGAACGAATTGGTGAAATTTTCGCCTACGAAATCAGCAAAAAATTAGCCTACGAAAAAAAGGAAGTGATTACACCGCTAGGGACTGCCGAAGTTGAGGTTTTGAAGGAAAACCCCGTTTTGGCTGTAATTTTAAGGGCGGGCCTCCCCTTTCATCAGGGCATGCTGAATTTTTTTGATAAAAGCGAAAATGCTTTCATCTCATCTTACCGCAAACACCACAAAGACGGTAGTTTTGACGTTCAGATCGAATATGTTTCGAAACCTTCCATCGAAGACAAACCTTTGATTCTGATCGATCCGATGCTGGCCACCGGCTTATCAATGGCGATGGCCTACCGCGAACTGACGTCTGACGAAAAACCTTCACACACGCATATTGTGGCTATTTTGGCCAGCCTCGAAGGCATTAATTATCTGAAAAGGAATTTCTCAAACACCGAAATTACCATTTGGGTTGGCGCAATCGACGATGAATTAACAGCCCAGGCATACATCGTTCCTGGTCTTGGCGATGCCGGCGACCTCGCGTTTGGAACCAAAGGATAGTTTAAGTTTGCGGACTATGAAAGTATTTGGGTTTTACTTGATTTACTCAATTATCTGGCTTTTTACGCTCCTGCCAATTCGTTTCCTTTACGTTGTTTCCGATGTTTTTTATCTATTGATTTACTATGTTTTCGGTTATCGTAGGGAGGTAGTTTATGATAATCTGAAGCATGCTTTCCCTGAAAAAAACGAACAGGAAATAACAAAAATCGCAAAAGGGTTTTATCGTCATTTTTGTGACCTGATTTTTGAAACATTAAAAATCATACATTTCAGCAAAGAGAATATCAACAAAAGATTTCATTATCGGAATATTGAGCTTTTCGATAGACTTTTTGATGAAGGGAAAAGTATTGTTTTAATATCGGGGCATTATGGAAACTGGGAATGGACTTTAACCATGCCAACCCAGGTTAAACATCGGGCTCTACCTGTTTACAAACCTCTCGAGAGTAAGCGGTTTGACAAATTAATCAATCGGATCAGGGGAAAATTTATTGAGCGTGGCGGGTTGGTCCCGATGAATGAAGCATTTAAAAAAGTTATCGAAGAGGAAAGAAATCACGAAAAAATTGTCATGTACTTTCTTGGCGATCAAACAGCACCTAAGAATTCGAAGCTTTGGATTAGTTTCATGAACCGCGAAACGCCTTTTTATTCAGGTCCTGAAAAAATAGCAAGGAAATTCGATCATGCCGTGGTTTTTATGAATATCGACAAGGTAAAACGTGGTTATTACGAAGTGGAATTTATCCCTCTTTTTGATGAGCCGGCTAAAACCAAAGAACTGGAAATTACCCGAAAACATGTAGAAACCCTTGAATATTTCATCCGCAAAAGGCCAGAATTGTGGCTTTGGTCGCACCGGAGATGGAAACATCAAAAAGAAAACGTGGAGGATAAAGACAATTTTTCTTCCTGATCGTTATAATATGAATATTTTCACATTTTAAAATTTGAACCTTCAATGAAGAACCATATCATTCTCGAAAATTTACGCATCTCCTTCGATTCAATCAGAAGTCATATTCTTCGCACCATTCTCACCATTTTAATCATCGCTTTCGGAATCATGGCGCTGGTGGGCATTTCAACGGCAATTGCTGCCCTGAAATCGAGCCTTGCCGATAATCTGATGTCGATGGGTTCGAATACCTTTAGCATTAAAAACCGGACCTCGAATGTGAGGATGGGTCACGATGTTAGAAAGTCGAAAAATTATGAGGCCATTCAATATACTGAGGCTTACGATTTTAAGGAACTCTTCACATTCCCGGCCAGTGTTTCGGTTTATACTTACGCAACGGGCATTGCAACAGCAAAATACCAGTCTGAAAAATCAAATCCCAATGTCACGGTTATCGGAACAGATGAAAATTACATGATCACTTCTGGCAATGAAATCGAAAAAGGCCGGACTTTTACACAGCAGGAGGTCATTTCAGGTTCACATGTTGCCATTATTGGCAGCGAGATTGAATCGACACTTTTTAAAAATAATGAAGACCCAATTGATAAAATAATTTCGGTAGGATCAGGAAAATACAGGGTTATTGGCGTTATCGAGAAAAAAGGAACCGGGTTTGGTTTTACCCCCGACAGGCAGGTTTTGCTGCCCATCAACAATGTGAGGCAATATTTTTCGCGTCCAAATATGTCGTTCACCATCAATGTAATGCCCGAAATTACCCAATCGGTTGACGCTGCTATCGGAGAAGCTTCCGGCCTGATGCGGGTTATCCGCAAAAATAATTTGTACGAAGAAGACGATTTTGATATCTCAAAGAGCGACCAGCTCCTGACCATGTTTACCGAAAATACATCCAAAATTGCCCAGGCAGCTTTGTGGATCGGTGCAATTACGCTGCTTGGTGCGGCCATCGGGTTGATGAATATTATGCTCGTTTCGGTAACAGAACGTACCCGCGAAATCGGCATCAGAAAATCGCTTGGAGCCACAAAAAAGATGATCCGGAATCAATTCCTTGCAGAGTCGATAGTAATTGGTCAACTTGGTGGAATTTGCGGAATAATCTTTGGAATTATCATCGGAAACGTAGTTTCACTTTTAGTTGGCAGCAGCTTTATCATCCCATGGGACTGGATTTTTATAGGCGTGGTTTTGTGCTTTATTGTTGCACTGCTTTCGGGAATTATTCCGGCACAAAAGGCCGCTAACCTCGACCCCATCGAATCGTTGAGGTACGAATAAACCTTTTCCACAACGATAATGTTACGGTTTCTGAAATCAAAATATCAGCAAACGAGTTTAATTCTTCACAATTACGACCCGGGTTTACTTGCTCTAAAAAGAAGTTCAAAAACGATCGTGGCCATCATTGCTGCGGTTGCCATTTTTTACGATGAACCTCAACTGGCAATGTTTTCGGCGATTTCGACCATGTTAATCAGCAGGTCGCAGACTGGTTTTACCATCCGGGAACGAAAATTCACGCTACTTTTAACAGGGATCATCCTGGCACTGGTTTCGGTGCCGGTTTCATTGATCGCTCAAAGCGACTTTTTTACAGTAATTTTTATAACCCTTGCTTCCTTTATTACTTTTTTTCTCATCGGCCTCCGCCTGGTTCCTGATTTTCCGGCAATCGTCATTTTATCGGTCTGTGTTGTCGAGATGGCTTTTTCGAATTCCTTCGCGTCAGGCATCAAATTTTTGGGAATATATTTGTTGACAACAGCGCTGGTTTATCTGATACACTTCGTTATTTGGCCCACAAGGCCCTACAGGCGGATGCAAATTCAGGCAGAGATCATCAGCCGCAATCTCCGGAATTATTATCAATCAATCGTTGCCGAACATTCTGACCTTGAAAATGGAATTAAAAAAGTTCACGAAAACGATAAGTTTTTCAGAGCTTCGGTTAATGATTTTAAGCGGCTGTGGCAGTTATTCAGGGTTCAGATTATCACCGAAAACTCAGCAGAAGCCCGTTTGATGAAAAAGTTTGTAAGTCTCGAAAAAACTTTTGAGTATGCAACAATGATCTGGCAATTGAGAGCAAGGTCATGGAATAGTGACCTTTACAGGATTATGATGCTGGACGACAAAACCATTCAGAAAACTTTTGATAAACTGTTTACATTTTTTGATAACGAAAATCCTGCAGCATTTCAGGCGGATCTACAATTTCCCGGAAATTGGTTAAAGGAAAAGTCCAATGAGCTGATGAAAGCATATCGTGCCAGACAAATCAAGGGTACCCAGGAAGAATGGATTGGAATTTTCAGCACATTATCGGCTCTGGAAACCATGCTTGACGAAATCCGCCAGTTTACCAATACTTTCGATTCAAAAAGCCCGGCCGATTTTTCTGCATCAGTAAAAATCAGGGAATTTCTACAAAGCATGAAAACCATTCCGTCGAAACTAAAATTTTCGATACCGGCTTTCAGGTTTGGATTAAGGTCGGCATTGATCATTGGCGTGACAACCGTTTTTTATGCTTTTTATGAGCCGGATCATGGGTACTGGCTGGTTTTGTTTGCGGTTTTGCTTATCCGGCCAAATCTTGGGATTTCGATAAAAGCAGGTCGCGACAGACTTATCGGAACCATTGGTGGCAGCCTGGCGGCTTTTGGCTTTGTACAATTCGTTCCTGCAGGTTCGACGTTGTTTTACGCAGGAATGCTCGCAAGTACGTTTTTTATGGTTTGGTTTTTGAACCTCGACAAATTTATTTTGATGGTTTTTTCGCTTACTTTCCTGATTGTATGCTTGTTTATCCTCATTTATCCTGCCGAAGAAGGGATTGTATTATTAAGAATCGGCTACACCGCAGCCATCGTTTTGCTGATCATTTTCCTGTCGTTCCTGTTTTGGCCTGAGAAAGCGCGTTTGAAATTTGCCGATGCGATTGCCGATGGATTATTACTTCAAAAAGCTTATTTTGAAGAAATTATGTTTATAATTTCAGGTGATTTATCGCGTGATAATATTCCAAAAACGAAGAAAGAAATTGAATTGCACATCATTAAAACCCAGGAATTTTATGATGGTGCAAAAAATGAAGTGTGGCAGGCAAAAACGCTGAACCACGGATTTAAGATAAAAATGTACATCCAAAGGCTTTTAAATACATTAAACGCGATGGAACTGTCTGCCGGAAATTTTGAATCAAAGGTTGATTTTAAAGATTTAAATAGCGAAGTAGTTACACTTTCGATTAATCTTTACAAGGCTTTCGATATTCTTTCGGAAGCCATTCGCCATCGTACTTTGCCCATTGGTTTCCCTCAATTAAATACAAAATTTGACCTGCTTTGCCAACATTTTGGAAGAGATATGATCAGGCCGGACTTTGAAAATGAAGCCTTCAAAAGCATCTGGAATCATTCATTATTCCTCTGGAATTTGAAACCACTGATTCTTGAACTCGAAGGAATCAGGGATGAAATTGTTTTGAAAATGAATTAAGGATAAGGCCAAATATAAAAGGCAGACTCAAAACTATTTTTTTAACACATGAGTTTGGTCTAAAAAGGTATCAAAAATAAAAAATGTGGCTAAAGCCCTGAATATCATGATCATCAATTGCCCCGACCTTAAGGTCGGGGCAATTAAAAACCAGGCAGTTACTGGGCTTTAGCCCAAAATAAATTGATTTTTGAAAGGATTCATTAATCCTTCTTATAAAAATCGGTGCTTTCGAAAATCTTATCTGCCGATTTGGCGATAAAACCTGAATATAGTTTTCCGTCGGCATCGGGATATCGCTGTGCAAATTCGTAATAGCAACCCGGGATTTCAAAGGTTCCTTCTTCAAAATTGATGGAGATAATTTCTGATTTTATGCTCGACTGTTCGAGCAATTCTTCAGGTGTTCCTTTTATTTCGCCACCTGAATCGTTCAATAAAAAGCCATTGTCTTTCAGCGCCTGATTTACCTTTTGGATGGTGTCGAATTTTTTGAGATGGTTGATGCTCACCGTAAAATGGTTGGCGCAAAAACCGTAAACATAAAGCCAGCCTGCATATTCCGATTCATCCCGCAGTTGTTTGTAAACCTCGTAGGAAGGCGCACCCCACACATTTCCCGAAAAAATCAGGTCTTCCGATCCGAGCATGTTTGCCGGAATTTTATCAACGGTTTCTTTGACGTGTTTTTGCAGCGATTCACTCAATTCTTCAACCTTAAGTTCACTAATAAAAACCCGGGGAGCCAGCGGATCGGTTTTGTGCTCGAAATGCTTGGCGTACAATTTCTTGGTTTCAAACTGATAATCGCCCTTAAATTCATAACCGGCATTTAAAAACGGCCTGGCCAGCACGTCAACATTGATGCGCGGGTCGTTGAAAGTCCTGAAAGCGATGTGGTCGTTAAGTACCTCCTCCCCTTCCGATTTAAAAAGATCAAAAACCTTTTTTACCGAAGGATTTTGTGTTGCATAATTATTCCAGAGTTTGTCGAAAATGATTT
>CAJATL010000154.1 GCA_903944895.1 uncultured Bacteroidota bacterium | reverse complement strand
ATGATTTTCAACCAGGATTATCTCGAAAAACAAACATCGCAATCTTCACTAACTTTATTCATGTAATCCTTGCCCCGAGGGAAACCGCTAATTGTTCCTGTAAAGTATGAAGTAACAAAACATACTTTACAAAAATCATACTTTGTGCCTGGGTCCCGGTAAGTTTTTCTTTTATCACGCTTCTGATTATTTATGGTTTATAATATTTTCTAATATTACATCTTTTTACTATTTGATTTTCATTTCTATTTGATCCCCAAATTGAGATGTTTAACCACCTATAGTTGGGCTAATTCGAGTTCATAGAAAAAACTGGGCAGGCTGCTATGTTCAGAAATTTGAGGTTAAGTAAATCGTTCTTGCCTTCATCTATCTTCACTGCTACCATTTACTTATCTTTAAACTCCCTACATTCTGCCCTTCAAAAAGCAGGTTGATGATGTAGTTTCCCGAAGGCAGTTTGTTGCCATTGTCGTCGTCGACATGCCAACGGAGGTGGAAGTTGCCGGGCTGGGTAAAGGTGTCCAGCAGGGTTTTGAGTAAGCGCCCCTGCATATCGTGAATCTGAACGATATAATGCCCTTCTTTGAGCAATGTAAATTCGATGGCAGTACTTTGCTGGAAGGGGTTAGGACTGGCTTTAATGCCGCTTGCGAGGAATTGTGGCCGAGGTTTGATATTTACGGTGGTGTCCTTAAACTCGTAAGCACCCATATCAATCCTGCCGTAGGCGATGCGTGGGTTTCCGGCAATATCCGTTGCGGGCAGGTGGATGGTATCGTTGCCGTGGGTGTAAAGGATGTATTTGCCATTTTCCTGTTTGATGTAAGGCGGTTCCATTCCCGGCTCGTACATGGGTGTGCCGGTGTTGATGCAGGGGGAACCTGCCTGAAGTTCGTAAGGATGCTCACCCGTTCCAACAAAAAGCGGGTTGCCTTCGATATTGTTGATGCCATAGTGCAGGATATTATAATTTTGATAGTTCCAGATGTCGTCCATACCCTGCTCGATAAGGGAATAATCCAGGTACAACTCCCCAGCAGGGCCTGTAGGAGGAGAATTAACCCCAAGGATGATGGAGGGATGCTCATTGCCGTAAAAAATGGAATTATACACTTGGGAAGTCATATTTTCACTGATTGAATAAGCACCGGGTAAGTGGTTTTTATTTTCATTATCTGCTACTGTAACATTGGTAATGTTGTTTGTTCCTCCTGAAAAAACAAAAGAGCTTAAGTATTCGAGACCTCCCCAGTAATCACGGCTTTTATTGCCAGAATTTAGGATGTTTGCTGCCTTAGATTCCAATGGATTAAGCGTAGTATAGATATTGCCTGATGCATAACCACCACCGCTTCCATAATTATCCAAATAGTAAGAATTATTCCGAAATGAACAATTCTTTGCTGTGATCGCATATCTGACAGGTTGATCTGAATATAGTGTTCGCATTGAATATCCTCCTTGATTATTATTTGTGTAAACATTGCCCAATGATACCCAGTCAAGTGTTAGAATGTCAGCACCGCCTGCTTCTAATCCAGTGCAGTTCTCTATTATTATATCCTTAAGTATTAAATTATAAATACTCCAATTAAAATGAATTGATCCTGAGTATGTGTGATAATCATCAATGAATGAATTTCCATTAATCATTTTAAGTTTCTTAAGTGTTAGGGAATATGATCGGGAATGCGCGCTGTAATGAAACCAGCTTTGTTCTGCATCAAGTAGGCAGGTGTTCATATCTTCACCTTCGAGGCTGGAATTGCTCCGGGCGTTGAGGGGATAAATCTCTCCGTTTACCGATGGGCTGTAAGTTCCTGGCATAATATGTATGATCCGTTTGTTATTTGTATCAGGGTTTATCTTTGTCATGGCGTACCAGATGTTCCTTAGAGGTTCCTCAAGAGACAAGCCACTATTGTCATTGTCGCCGTCAGGACTCACAAAAACATCAGCTTCCACCTGTTCAATCATGGCATGGTTGGCAATAAGCTCAATATCGTAAACAGGAGATCCGTTTCCATTAGAATTAAAGATACAATATCCATGATCTTGTAGGGTAGTTGCTGTATCAACCTGGAAATAAAGCATATTTAAACTAATATGCTTATAAAAATCATTACCAACAATGGAATGGTTAAGATATATGTTATTTAACCCAATGGTATCTAATACCAGGCTGAGACCACCAGCAAACCATAAACCTCCACCCCTAAAATATGCGATGTTATTGCATAGTGTTGTTTTTGATAAGTACAGTGATGAATAAATGGCCTTAATACCACCACCATCTTGTTGTGCAAGGTTATTTTGGATCATGCAACCAACAATATTCATATCAGCATGGTACATCAGGATACCTCCTCCCCATCCCATGTATTGACTAGGGTAATTGATATCGTTATATCTCGCATCACCATTCATAATCGCAAAACCACAGATGGTTCCTGTGGTGCCGGTCGGGAAATTATCCGCTACAATTACCGAGTTTTGGATTGTACTTCCATCAATTATGGTCTGGTAGATGTACTGTTTTTCCCCGGTTGTCAGGTAAAGGCTGGCCAGCGTGATGGGTTTGGCATTGATGTGCAGGTTTTCGTAGTAGGTTCCCGGCCACACCAGTACGGTATCGCTTATGTAGGCAATATTAATTGCCGACTGTATCTTGATAAAATTGCCCGTTCCGTCCTGTTTTACCGTAAAGATGGTGGCATGAGAAAGGGCATTGACCGTTAGAAGAAATATAGTTAAGAAGAAATATCTCATGGTTTTTGGCTTTTTGCCTCACCCCCTGCCCCCTCTTCCACCGGCTGGCGGAAGAGGGGATTACTCTCTTCTCGACCAGCCGGCGTTTGTTGGAAAGGGCTGGTGGGGAAGGGTTGGGGATGGGGCGATTATTTAATCAACACAACTTTTTCGTTTTTAATTATCTTATCGTCAACCGTTAACCGGATAACATAAATCCCGTTTTCGGCTTGTTTCCCATAAGTATCCGTTCCTGTCCAACCGGCATCGTACAATCCTTCGGGATAATTACCGCGGAGCAGTGTTTTTATTGTGTTGCCCTGAAGGTCGTGAACCGTAAGCGATACATTTGCCTGCCGGTTTAGCACAAAACTCAACTGGGTCGCACTGTTAAAGGGATTGGGTGAAGCGGGTTGTAACAAAGCCACAGGACTTTCATCCGTTGATTCGCCCGATTTGAACGAAAGGATATAGTAAGCTTTGTGTTCGCCGGTATAAACCTTCCGGCTAATCCTTTTGCGGGTAGCCGGGTCAACCACCGAATATTTGTCCGAACTCAGTTTTACGGATTTAAAGCCGCTCCAGGTCTCTACTTCGATGGGTTCACCCGACTGTGTTCCGGTGAGGTAAGCATTCACTTCTACAATTGAATCGCCCGGTTCAACGATGGCAGCTCCCACACAGGTATCGTTCACGATCAGCCCGATTTCTTTAATGTCGTTTATGCTGTCCATTTGGAAATAAAAAGGTGTATATTCTGCTTTCTCTTCGTACGAATAGTATTCTGTT
>CAJATL010000153.1 GCA_903944895.1 uncultured Bacteroidota bacterium | reverse complement strand
TTTAAACCAGGAAAGGAGGTAAACTTTTTACTAATAATGATTTTACAAACTGCAATCTCGCGGATAGCAATAGCTATGAATAGTTTGCAGCACTTCGGTTATTCGTAAAGTAAAATTTGATTGTTGCGGAATCGCTGATAATTTATTTAATAAAAGCACTATTTCAATCATTATTTAAAACTTACAAAATTTCAAAACGGAATCAAATTTACCGTATTACGGTGCTAAATTAAAAAGATTTATTTTAAAAAACAAAAATTTCAATTAAAAAAAATAAATATTTCTATTTAGTCGGCCAGTTCAAAATCAATATTTTTTATGTTTTCTTTCATCTCCTTGCCGGGATTGTATCTTATCCCAACTTTTTTGATTTGATTCTTTTTTAATTTCTTTGGGTTTTCGACGCCCTCACTCGAAAAACTGATGCGCAGATCGCCTAAGTAGCCTAATGAAACAATATTGCCATCAGACAGCAACTTAGGAACCACTTCCGAAAAAGCAAACAGTATTTTTACAATATCAATGTTGCTAATCCGGGTAATTTTATTGATTTCGGCACCGACTTCGTTCAATGTCATTTTTTTTAGCTTGGTAGGTTTAGCATAATACTTATCAGGTTTTTCCGGATCGTTTAAATTACTACGCTTAACCATCGTGTATTTTACTGGCATAACTTTATGTTTTTAAAATTTGTGGTGTAAAGTTAGGGGATTTTTGGATTGGGGGGAAAGGATTTTGAATTGCCGGGGGGGGTGGATAATAAAATTAATAAAGGATTTGGATGAATTATTTGTTGCTGTTGGTGGAGTGTTTTATCTTTTAACGGTAAATTGTATGAATAGTGGCATAAAATCGCTACGAAGTTTGAATGGGTTTTAAACCTTTATATTAAACATATCGCCAGCAATTACTAACCAAAAATGATATGCCCTCGCCTTAATTTTTTTTATTATTTTCTTCAATTTCTGTCATACATTATTATTCTGCCTTTTATTTCTGAATTCTCTAAATAATAAACACCACAAGGAACTTTAAAATATGATTCTTCTCTATCATTACTATCAAATGAAAACTTTTCGCCTAAAAGCGTCCATATTATGTCTAAACCATTACTATCTAAGAACTGAATAAAGTCATTTTTTCTTATTAATACGCTTAGAGGATTGGTGTTTATAACAACACATTCACTTTTTGCATTTTCTAAATTTCCATCTTCTGGTGAATATTTAAGATTCATACCTTCAAATAAATACTTGCAAGGAATATTATATTTCATATTTGCACCTGATTTATCATTCTCAATTCCACCATTAGCAGATTCAGTAGAAACAATTACTTCATAGTTTGTATTTCGTATATTTTCCCATATTTTACTATTTTCTTTGTAAGTATCAAGATAAGCTGGCGACCAAAATTTTTCGCGATTGATTAAACTTGAAAAATCATCTCTATTTTCAGGTAGCCATTTTCCCCAAAAGTTTTGCTTTTTCAAATAATTAATGATTTTATTCTTGTCAGTTTTCTTGACTAACAAACCTTGTATTAAATACCAAATCTCCTTTCTTCTGCCTTCATATTTATCAATTCCTATTTTCTTTGGCTCATTCCAATTTACAAAATGTTGTAAATATAACCATTCTGTTTCGGTTGTATCTTTCTTTTCTATTATTTCATAGAGGTTTGGTAAATCATCAATTGTTTTTACCCAATCAGAATCAGGGTAATCCCATATTGCATATTCTTTATCTGCCCACCATTTCTTTTCATTAATTGCTATTACAACATCATTTTCTGTAACTTCAATATTTTTAGTTGTATATGCTGGGTCTATATTTCGTAAATAAAGTTGCCAAGCTCCTTTATAATTTTCATATTTATTATTTATGCTCCAAATTTCTTTCATTTTATAATTATCAGCAAGATTTGCCAAGATTTCATAATATGCAATCCATTGATATTTTTTTCCAATCCGTTCTATCTTTTTCGCGTGCCTGTTGTAAGAATAATAATTATGAATGAAATTATCATATTCACCGTGTAATTTTCTGTCATAACCTAATTCAAAAACTCGTTTAACTAACCAATACCTAACTAACCAAGATTTAATAACTTGCTTTTCATCAGCTCTAAAAGAATGCTCATCAAAATGACTTACAGTTGATTCAACAACATAATGTCCGAAATCGGCAATACCGGATATAATTGAACTGTAAATCGCATTTTGTTCAAAACCGTGAGTTTCCTTAAAATCTGGGCTATTATAATCAAGTTTAAATTCCTTTACATCATCTTCTCCCTGAGGTAAAATTGGCATTCTTGAATTATGCGGTGGGTGAATCAAATCCAAGTGTAAATCTAATTCAACATTTTTATAAATTGCGTATTCTACTGAACTCCGAGCGTAATCTCTTAAAAGAATATGAGTAGGTGGATTATTCTCTTTAAAAACTGTGTCATAAACAAATTTAGCAATTTTTTTTACAGATTTTTTATCCTTTGTCCTTAAAATACATCCATACGCAACCGCATATAATCTTTCTGAAATATATAAATCATCAACTTTCTCAAATAATCTAAGTGTTGTAATAAGTATTTCTGGTTGTTGTTCTAATAAGTTCACAAGAGCTTTGGTTGTTTGGTCTCGTAGTGCTATATCGGTGCTTGCTAAAACCCAAGTTAATGTTTGAGCGACTAATCTAGTAGTTTCGATTTCCATATTTGATGAAATATTTGGTATCCATGCCCAATCAATTAAACGTCTAATAGGAAATGCTATTTCACTTTCATCATTACCATTATAGTACATTAAATATTTTTGCCAAAAACTATCTCGTATTGCCATAGTTTGTTTCATTAAAATGCCATGCAATCTATCACTATTAAAAGGGTGATTAGGGGTTGCTGATAGTTCTGTTAATGTGTTTATCCATTCGTTATTCTCAATTCTACCGTTTTCAATAAGCCAAGCAGTTATTTTATTTTCGTTAATACTTGATAATTCTCTCCATTTTAAACTGTCTAAAAGTAATCTAGAGAATGCTTCAAAGATATGATGTCTTTCCCATTCTATATCCCATTTGTCTACTTCATTCTTTTGATAAAATAATTCGATTAATTCAAATAATTCCAAATCAAATTTCTCCGGTAAAAGGATTGCAAATATTTCAATTATTCCATTGCATTGCCATTGATAATTGTCTGTAAATCTATGGAATTTTTCATCTTTTTCAAAGGCTTCTATTAATTCACCTTTTGTTGAATATGCACTTAATAATTCTACTGCCATAAAGAAATCTCCTAATTTCTGATATGAAAAAGAAATAAAATCTCTGCGAGATTCTCCATGCTCCGGTCTCATTTTAATAAAGACACTTTCTTCAATTAAGTCAGTTAGTAAGTGAGGAAACAGCGGAAGCTTGTTGTCAAATAAATCAACGGCATCGTTTAGTTCTAATTGTCCATATTTTGTATTAAAAAGTGCATTTGCGAAAATTTCAATAGCTTTTGTTACAATCCTTCTATTCTTATATTCATGTCTTTTTTCTCCGAATTTACTGTTTAATGTTTCTTTGTATGAATCATATATATTAGTAATACCATTAAATCCTTTCGGAAAACTTTTTTCAGGTAAATTCTTACTATACTCACAAATTAAATGCAAAAATAAAGGATTAGAAAATTCAGGGTTTAGAATTGGGAAGTTTGGTAATGTTAAATTATAAAATCCAGAAAATAATCTCAATGCTTCATACTCATTACCTTTGAAACCTATATGTGTAACAATATTAACTTGCGGGTTTGTTTTCAAATCTTTTGGGATAATATCATCAAAATAAGTGCTTCTAATAGTAAGTACCAAACCAATTGCAGGATATTTTGCAATTTCATTTATAAACCCTGCTATTTGATTTTTCCATAAATCAACACCTGCCCCTTCATTAATTGCATCTATTAAAATTAATACTCTTGATTTTATAAAAAGTCCTATATTATTCAGCTCAGTAAGAAACTCGTTAAAACTATAAGACAAATCTAATCTGTATAGTATGTTTTGCTCAATTGTAATAGTATTGTTAAAAGTTGTTCCTAATAAAAGTATCGTAGGTAATGCTTGATTTTTTCTTTGTGAGGCAATATCTCCAAGAAGATGTGATTTGCCACATCCTGCTTCTCCTTGAATAACTAATGTAGGGTTGTTAGCTAAATTAATTTTCAATCCTTCGATATCTTTCAAAAAAGCATAGTTGTTATTTTCTATCTCTCTTATTCGCCCAAATTCATTTTCAAATTTGTTAGTTTTTGTTTTCCAATCTTCTATCCTATACAATTCGTTTTTTTTATCGGAAATTTTTTTATTAAATTGTAAAAGCCTGTCTATGAAAACATTTAATTCTATTTGCTCTTTTATAGTTAAAACCCAATGATTAACAAGGTTTTTCAATTCCTTCTTTAAAGTTTCCAGTTCTTGTTCAAGTTCTGATAAGTATTCATTTACATTATGTTTATGATAACTTTTTTCTGTTAACCAGTTGTCTATAATTTTGAAAAGTCTTTGATGGAAAATTTCATTGTGAGAAAGCACATCAAATAGCTGTGCTATGGGTAATTCAAAATTTAATTTTGCATTAAACCTTAGTCCCAAATTTCTAATCTCTTTTTCATTTTGATTTCTGAAAAAATCAGGGTTATCAGTAATACTTTGTCGAATATGTTTGATGTTTTCATTATAATGATAATGATAATGTATTTCGTCGCCAACATTTGAAGATTCAGCTTGAATATAGTTATTTACAATATTTTTTTGGCTTACCAATCTGTTCACCATTGTATTGAAAAGGTTGGTAAACTTTTCGGTTTGTTCACTTATCATTTGTTGTAAGACAGCAATTTCTTCATTTTGCAATTTTTTCAGTTTCTCAAAAAGATTCTGGTCGTTTTGATTAATAGTAATATTCCCATTTGCTACATCTTGTATTACAATATTTCCGTCTCCTGTCAATCGAATTGTATTTTTATGCATTTTTGTTTTTCTTTTTTTTGATACAGAATACTTTAATAATTATTAATTTCAATGCAAAATAGTAAATTAGTATATTATTAATGACCAAGTGTTCCAGATTTTCAAATCTTGCTTCAAAGGTTTTCCTGTTAATAATGTTTACTTATTAGTTTTATTTTTCATAAGCTTTTTGGCATAAGTAAAATTAGAGTCTGGCAATTATTCTCAATCATTCGATTTTAAGTTTGATAATTTCATCGTTAAAACTATTCTGTAGTTTTAATTTGTACGAAGGATTAATCTTTTTGAATAATTCCTCTACATAACAACCTTCTAAGTAATCTTTGTTAAAAGTATACCCATCATTTTTAGGCTGTATGCCATCTTTCTTTATGAAATACAAATATAGATTTCTAAATTGTTTGACACCATTATTTATAATTATAGATCCATGTCCTTCTCCGCCAGTTTTATATAAGCTACTGGTTAAAATTACGCATGGTTTAGGACTATACTTAATATCATCTAAAGTATTTGCATTTAAATCAAAGATTTTAATTTTCTCAGTTGGCCAACGGAACGAAGCGTCTATTTGATAAAACATTTTTTGAAATTCAATTCTAGTACCACTGTTTTCTGTTGTGAGATATAAGTAAAAATCTAAGTTATTAGTAGTTATAAGGTTATGAATCGTTTTCAATTCTATAACGTCTCTGTTTGTTAATGTATCAAAATAACTATTATTATTATTATCTGGAAGTGAAATAAATATCATAAATTCATCTTTTATTGGCAATTCAACTTCTACAATTTTATTGTTGCAACTTCGTTTTTTATATTCTTTTTCATCGAACATAGTCGAGGTCATTGCTATCATCTGAAGATTATTTTGATCCTTTCTAGCACTTAATAATATATCAAACGCTGTACCAGAGGGGCCATCTAGAAAATGAGCCTTCTTAGTTGCGTCTTTGAACTGTTTCAAATATTGTATTACGGTTCCACTTCCCAATAATATGATATTTTCTTTTTCATTTTTAGTATTAAAAAATAAATCATAAAAAAGTGGTCCAAAAATCGACATAATAACTGTTGCAAAAATACCTATTCCAGCTCCAATGGAAAAATCCTTTTTTGACTTAAATGGTCTTTTTTTTGTAGTATTTGTCATTTTGCAAAAATATTTTTAGATTAACATTAATTTTTTTATACTTTAAAAACATTAGTACACCTTCAATTAGCGCTAACTTGTTTATAATTTAAGTAAAACAAGATCATCGCAATTGTATTTTTTATTTAGTGTATTGTTTGTATTGTTTCTAATTTTCTTAAATCTTTTCATATTTCATTTATTTTTTAAATTAAGCTTCAAATGTAAACTTTATTTCAAATGTGCAAATCATTAAACTATTATTTTTTGTTTTTTAAGTCCTTTTAATACTACAAGCATTGTTTGCTAAGAGTTTTCTTAGATAAAATTTTCAAACCCCATCAAAACAAAGTAATAGGGTTTGTGCGGCGCTGTGTTTGTGAGAGAAATCTGAACAATTGCATATTGCATTTTATCCCAATTTCCCTTTACTTTTAATCTTTAAAGTTTTAGGTATCAATTTTGCCCATAAGTCGGGTTGGCGTAAATTACACATTTTGTAAGAGATTTTATTAGCAGTACCTCTTCAGGCTTCCATTACTGATTTTCTTTTTCCTTTAAAAAAATATTGGTTTTGCCTGTAAATTTTAAGCTCCGGGAAATGGAGCCAGGTTGTTTTAACTGAAAAACGAATACTTTTTCCAGTCCGAAAGACTGTGGCTACCCAATTTATGGCCATAAACCCAGATGGTCCCGGTTTTATCCTCCCGGTTATGAAATTCTACCCATCCATCCGGGTTGGTTCTTTTTTTATCGGTACCCCAGGCCAGCCATAATCAATTATTACGCCTACATCGCTGGCAGGCTTCCCACTTTTGTAATTTCCTTTTACTGAAAAATGACTCATAATTTTTATAGTTTTAGGGTTTTTGAAAATGTGATAGAAATTGTTTAAAACCAATCCAATTCATCAAAGTATCGTTTAGTTTCATCTTTACTAAAATAAACCAGGCAAATATTTTGAAACACAATAGGCACAAAAGAACACATACAAAAAGAAGAAAAGACACCTGGTAGTATTTTTACTGCACAATTGATGAATATTTTAAGGCAATTTTGAGAAATGAAACGCCACAATAATGTTGAAAACATAATTTCTATTGTGACCTATGTGCCTATTGTGGTTCCAATTTTATTATCGTAAAGTAGAATTACAGGCAAAGTTCATGTTTTGTACATGCCTGCACACAATTCTTTACAATAACCTCTTTTTTTGCTCATTATCAATTCACTATCGTTTTTTCAGCAACCCTTAGTTAACAAGCATAAAATGGAACGCAGATCAAACGGATCCGCCAGTTGGCGGACGCGGATTAAAACTGTTTCTGATAAAAGAAATCCGCGAAAATCAGCGTTGCTTGCATCAGCGTTATCAGCGTTCAAATCCTTAACTCACATATAACGAAGTTATCGTACA
>CAJATL010000152.1 GCA_903944895.1 uncultured Bacteroidota bacterium | reverse complement strand
GGTTCCACCAACGTTTGTTAACATGGTAAGTTCAGCGCCACCTTCAAAGGTGAAGTTTTTATTCCAGTCAACCCAGATGTAAACCATATCACTTGCCCATGGAGTTCCATTGGTAATAACAACATCTTGTGATGCGCCTGGATCAATGGTAGTTGAAATAGCTGTGTAATCAGCTACACCACCTTGCCAGCCGCTGCTGTTATTAATTGTACCCATAGTTACATTGGCAATGTATTCGTCTTCGGTTGTAGTTGAAGCATCGCAATAGGTAGGAACTACATTGGTAACGTTTACAGTTTTGCAATTGTTTGAAGCATTGGCGTCACCTGCTAATGCAGTGCAACCAACAAATACATAGGTAGCACCAGGAGTACCACAATTTACAGTTCCGGGGAATGTAAAGTCGGCAGTTGCACCTGAAGCAATTGGTCCGGCCAAAGTGCCATTAACTGCAGCACCACCATTAAAGGTATAGCTTACAGGAATATTGCTGGCAGCATTTGCGCCAAAGTTTTTAACAGTAATTTTTACGGTTTCATTTCCCAAATCCGGACCTGAAACTGGCGATACAAATGCAGTTACACCAACGTCAACTGTAGGAGGAGGACCTGTAAGACCCATTTCGATACCCCAGATACATTTATTCTGAACGATACCACCAAGTGTCCATGTTCCCTGGATCAAATCAGGATGCATGTAAAGACCACCAGCAATGTCAGTGCCTGGGATAGGCAGAGTAAGGATAGTAAGCATGTCGAAGCTTTCAGCAACGGTACCAGCAGGCAGATTCAGCTTATAAAGCATGTTACCGCTGGTTCCAACTTTTTGGCTATGACCCCATAAAAATGGACCGTTGTTTAGGATAGGTTCGTAAGCAAAACCGTAGTAGCTTTCGTCACCAGCTGTTGGAATAGTAGCCAGAGTAGCACCAGTCATGTCAAAAAGAACGATTGGTGTTGACCAGTTGTTACCATAGAATCCGCCTTCATCTTCATCATAGGCAATAGCACGGCAAGCTGTTGGAGCTGTAATAGTACCAAGCAGGGTAAGTGTGTTAAAGTCCATTTTAAAAACGGTCGTGTTTGCGGCAGCACCATAGAAATAGGCACCGTCGTAAGCAAGGTCGCGGATAGCAGAAGCACCAGGAACCGAGATCAATCCAATGAATGTTCCGTCGGTACCATATTTACAGAATTGGGTTCCGTTCCACAATGTCGTGTAAATAAAGTTTCCATCGGTTTCTACACCGGCTTCTCCTGTTGAATTTCCAGTTGGATATTCAAACTGAAGGTCGAAATTAGCGTCTGTAACAGTCAGTCGTGGACTGATCACTGTATTAGGCGCCATTTCTTTAGTTTGAAGCATCTTTGCCAGTTTTTGAGCTTCCTGCTCCGGAGTTTTTACGCTTCCGGGGCTGGCATTTTGTGAGAAAAGGGCCGTGGATGTCAGGAATAACATCAACAGCAACAAATTTGTAACTCTTTTCATAAAAATAAAAAATTTAGTTAATAAAAAAATTGATTTGTTTGTTTAAAATTAAAATTTTCAATACCGCTTAATTAAATCATTTGCTATGGTGGATTCAGTTGTTTCGCTTGATTTTGCTTCATAATCCTGATTTTGGTTAATAATAAATTAAAAGAAAATTTTCATCTGATCGAACATGGATTTTTTTTTCCGAATGCGTTGCTCTTTACGCTATTTCGACAAGCAACATATTGATAAATAATTAATTAGAAAGTTATTTGGATTGCTTAATACACAAACACCAATCCCTGCACAGGTTTCCCTGAAAGAAACTGATGAATCACCTTGAATCGGAAGGAAAAGGTCGTTTTTGCCCATAGTTCGATTCTATATTACCTTAGTGCAAAAGTAAAATAATCTTTTATTCTCACTAAAATTTTATTTTTTTAACTTCAAATTTATTAACAAGACATCTTTGCATTCGGGGCACTAAATTAGTATTATTTATTAAATCACGATTTATTAAAAAAAAATGTGCAGTTTAAAAACTCCACTCAAATCATCTGTAATTAATACTTTTGGCCGCTTTTAAGCATTTTCGCAAGTAATTTAAATTTAACCGGAGGTCAACTTTGAACCGTAAAACTATTGCCTGGGGCATTCTCATCATACTCATGCTGATCTGGGGAACTTCTTTCATTTTGATAAAGCGTGGTTTAGAGGTTTTTTCGAGTGAAATAGTAGGTTCGTTGAGGATAGTGGTTTCATTTTTGGTTTTGCTACCCTTGGCACTTTCGAGGCTTAAAAAAGTTCCTTTAAATAAATGGAAATACATTGCAATTATCGGAATTATGGGAACAGGCATACCTTCGTTTTTATTTGCAAAAGCTCAAACGGTCATCGGGAGTTCACTTGCCGGAATATTAAACTCGCTCACACCATTGTTTACCTTAATAATAGGTCTGTCATTTTTTAAACAAAAATCGCATTGGTTAAATGTTTTGGGGGTGTTTATTGGCCTGATGGGTGCCGTTGGTCTGATAACGGCAACAAGCGGGCTGTCACTTACTTTCCAGTTTTCGTATGCCTTTCTCATCATTATCGCTACCATTTTTTATGCATTTCAGTCGAACATACTCAAATATTATCTCAATGATGTTTCGCCGGTTACCATTGCTTCGATCGGCTTTTTTGTGATCGGGATACCTGCCCTGATTTTTCTGCTTTTCTTCACAAACTTCACGTGGATCCTTACAAATCAGGAAAAAGCATGGGAAGGCGTACTTTATGTTTCACTTCTTGGAGTTTTTTCGTCAGCATTTGCAATCATCATTTACAATAAACTGGTGCAAATGACCGATGCGGTTTTTGCTTCATCGGTAACTTACTTTGTTCCGGTAATTGCGCTGGTATGGGGTATTTTCGACGGGGAGCGGTTTCCTGCCATTGCTGTTTTGTTTATTTTGATGATAATTCTGGGTGTTTTTTTAGTGAACAGAAAAGGGGTCAGTGAGATTTCATTGAAAAAAAAGAATTAAAAGGTTTGGTAATTAAAAAATAATCATACTTTTGCACTCCGTTTTTCGAAAGTAGAAATTATCAATTCTTGAAAGAAAATGTACGTAATCGTTGATATAGCTGGACAACAATTTAAGGTAGAAAAAGACAATCAGATCTTTGTTCACCGTCTTGCAGGCGCCGAAGGCGACACTGTTGAATTTAATAAAGTTATGCTCGTTGAAGATGGTGACAACGTTACCGTTGGAAAACCATTGGTAGATGGAGCATCAGTAAGTGTAAAAATCCTGTCGCATGTCAGAGGCGATAAAGTAATTATCTTCAAAAAGAAAAGAAGAAAAAGTTACCAGCTTCAAAAAGGCCACCGCCAGGATTTTAGTAAAGTTCAGATCGAAAATATCAGCCTGAACGCGTAATTTAACCCATTGCTAACAATAAAAATTTTTTGATATGGCTCACAAAAAAGGTGCAGGTAGTTCATCGAACGGTCGTGAATCGCACAGTAAACGTTTGGGTGTAAAAATTTATGGCGGACAATTCGCCCGTGCCGGCAACATCATCGTCAGGCAGCGCGGAACCGCTCACAATCCCGACTTAAATGTTGGATTAGGCAAAGATCATACGCTTTTTGCGTTGGTTGATGGCATGGTTGAATTCAGAATCAGAAAGCATGACAGATCATATGTTTCTGTTATTCCTTTGGAAACTGCTGCACCTGCAAATTAATCAGGAAAAGAACTTTTGATATTTTATTGGGAAATCTCCTGTTTTTTGAGCAGGAGATTTTTTTGTTTAAATTAATAAAGGCAATAGGCGTAAGGCGTAAGGTGAAAAAGTAGGCAGTAGGCAGTCGCCAGTCGCCAGCAGGCAGTAAGCAGTTGGCAGAAAAAAAAATGAAATCATAAAACATAAACATCATGTTACAAATCAATTTTATTCGTGAAAACCCGGAAGAAGTAATCAACCGGCTAAAAACCAAGAATTTTGAAGCATCAGTTTTGGTTGACCAAATTATCGGAATTGACGAAAAACGAAGACTTTCACAAACCAAACTTGACGATTCTCTGGCTGAAGCCAACAAAATCGCTAAAAGTTTTGGACAGCTTTTTAAAGAAGGTAAACGTGAGGAAGCCGAATTATTAAAAGTCCGTACCGCCGAACTCAAAATCATTTCGAAAGAACTTTCGGATGAACTCGATGCTTCAGTGCTGGAAATGAACCGGCTTTTGGTTCAACTGCCCAACCTGCCGCATCATTCTGTTCCGGCTGGTCGCAGCGCTGCAGACAATGAAAACATATTTTCGGAAGGCCGGATTCCTGAATTGGGTGATTTCGCTGTGCCTCACTGGGATCTTATCAAAAAATATAACATCATCGATTTCGATCTCGGCAATAAAGTAACCGGAGCCGGTTTCCCGTTTTATCGCGGAAAAGGCGCCAGATTACAACGTGCCTTAATAAATTTCTTTCTGGATGAAGGCATCAATGCCGGATACACCGAGTATCAGCCGCCATTGGTTGTAAATGAAGCATCAGCATACGGCACAGGACAGTTGCCTGACAAAGAAGCCCAAATGTATGCTGTCCCGCTTGACGGTTTCTATCTCATTCCTACCGCCGAAGTTCCAATCACCAACATTTACCGGGATGTTATTCTTAAAGAGGATGAATTCCCGATTAAAAATGTTGCCTACTCCAATTGTTTCAGGCGCGAAGCCGGAGCCTGGGGTGCCGATGTGCGCGGGTTAAACCGCTTGCACCAGTTCGACAAAGTGGAAATTGTGCAGATCAGGAAACCCGAAGATTCCTATCAGGCCCTGGAGGAAATGCGCGATTACGTGACTTCCTTACTCAGAAAACTTGAACTGCCTTTCCGGATTTTAAGGCTTTGTGGTGGCGATATGAGTTTTACCTCCGCGCTTACCTACGATTTTGAGGTTTTCTCTGGTGCCCAAAAAAGATGGCTCGAAGTAAGCTCGGTTTCAAATTTTGAAAGCTTTCAGGCCAACCGAATGAAACTAAGGTACAAAGACAAAACAGGAAAAGCCATCATCGCCCACACCCTCAACGGAAGTGCGCTCGCCCTGCCACGTATTGTTGCAGCGCTGCTCGAAAATAACCAAACCGAAAACGGCATCAATATTCCAAAAGCCCTGGTTCCTTACACCGGCTTTGAGGTGATTGATTAAATTTAATACGGAGACACAGAGATCACTAAGAAGTACGGAGATTTTTTTTAGAGCTGTGGGAAATTTAGGATTTATGATTGCAGATTTCAGATTTCAGATTTCAGATTTGGGATTTTTGATTAAGGATTTGAATTTTGATGTTTGAGATTTGAATTTTAAGATTTAAACTCCGTGTTCTCTGTGCCTCCGTGGTAAATTTGAGATTTGAGATTTGAGATTTTTACTTCGTGTTCTCTGTGTCTCCGTGGTAAAATTTTTACATCACCAAGGCTAAATTTCAAACTCTCAAAATATGTGAAAAGCATACTAAAATTGAGCGCTTAAGGTTTTAAGATTTTAATTTCATCGAAATTTTATGAAAATCAAAATATCCTTCTTCCTGATCATTGCCGGCCTGCTTTTTCTAACACCTTTTGGCGTTAAATCTCAGACGATCCCAACATTTCCACGTGCTGATGATGTGATAAACAGCCAAAAACAGCCAAAACCCGATGACGAAAAAATCGCTGCCGAGTATCTCAAAAATAAAGAATACGATAAGGCCGTGGTGCTGTACGAAAAGTTATTCGACGAAAAAGGAACCCAGTTTTATTACACCTATTATCTATATTGCCTGATCGAACTGCAGGATTACAAAACTGCTTTAAAGATTATCCGCAAGCAGATCAAAAGTAACCCGACCCAGCTCAAATACCTCGTTGACGAAGGTTTTATTTATTCCCTTTCGGGAGATCAGACTAAGACAAAAAAATCATTCGACGAAGCTTTCGAAAATCTTATTGCCGATCCCAATCAAATCCGCGACCTTGCCAATGCTTTTAATTATCGCGGGCATTCCGATTATGCCATCGAAACCTTCGTGAAAGGTCAGAAGTTAATGCCTGATTATCCCTTCAACCTCGAACTGGCCCAGATTTACACGCAATTGGGCAAATACGATCTGATGGCCAGCCAGTACCTCGATTTACTCGATATTGATCTTTCGAAAATGTCGGTTGTGCAGGGAAGGCTACAAACCGTGATCAATGACGACCCCGAAGGCATAAAAAACGACGCCCTCCGAAAAGAGCTTTTACGAAGGGTGCAGCGTTATCCCGACAGAATCTATTTCTCCGAAATGCTGATCTGGCATTCGGTGCTGCAAAAAAACTTTGAGCTTGCCCTCACCCAGGCTAAATCGCTCGACCGAAGGTTGCAGGAAGACGGAGTGCGGGTTTTTGATCTTGCAGGATTATGTATCACCAACGAAAACTACGACCTGGCGATTGATGCTTACAATTATCTGCTCACAAAAGGACGTTTAAATCCCTATTATTTAGATTCGCGAATTGGCCTGCTCAATGCCCGCTATCTTAAAGTTACCAACCGTTTCGACTATACCCAAAGCGACCTCACCGACCTTGAAATTGAATATCAGAAAGCGCTGGATGAGTTTGGTGAAAACGCTTCCACAGTTCAGATCATGAAATACATGGCCCATTTGCAGGCTTTTTATCTCGACAAAATCGAAAACGCCATTACATTACTCAACAAAGCCGTCGAAATGCCGGGCACTCAACCCGCCGTAACGGCCGACTGCAAAATCGAACTTGGTGATGTTCTCTTGTTTTCGGGTGAAGTCTGGGATGCAACCCTGCTTTATTCGCAGGTTGATTATGACTTTAAAAATGATCCGCTTGGAGCAGTTGCAAAATTTAAAAATGCAAAACTCTCCTATTATATCGGCGAATTCGGCTGGGCAAAGGCGCAGCTTGATGTGCTGAAAGCGGCAACTTCAAAGCTCATCGCCAACGATGCCATGGAACTATCGTTGCTCATCAGCGATAATATCGACATGGACAGTTCCTACGTTGCATTGGGGTTTTATTCAAAAGCCGATCTCATGGTTTACCGCAACAAAACCGGCGAAGCCCTTGCCATTCTTGACTCGGTGCAGATGGTGGCGCTATGGCATCCTTTACACGATGAGGTTCTGTTTAAGAAAGGTGAGATCATGTTAAAGCAGGGAAAATTCGCTGATGCTGACTCACTTTTTGCAAAAGTTACCGAGATGTACCCTCAGGACATTCTTGCAGATAACGCACTAATGGAACGTGCTGAAATTTATCAGTTCCAATATCAGGATATTCCCAAAGCCATGGAGTTGTACGAAAAAATCATGTTCGACTATCCGGGCAGTCTCTTTGTTGTGGAAGCCCGAAAACGCTACCGCGAACTCAGGGGAGATGTGTTGAATTAGGAAGAAGTGCCTAAAGTGCCTAAAGTACTTGGAGTGCCTAAAGTGCCTAAAGTACTTGGAGTTAGGAGATTTATGATTTTAGATTTATGATTGACTGCCAACTGGCAACTGCCTACTGCTTACTGCCAACTGGCGACTGGCGACTCCTAAATTGTGATTTGTTTTTTGAAATTTAATTTTTTATCATGTTACCTGTTCGACCAAAAAAACATTTGGGGCAGCATTTTCTGAAAGATGAAAATATCGCCCAAAAAATTGTTGAAAGCCTGCTTTATTCAGGAAACTTACTCGAAATCGGGCCGGGAACTGGTGTCCTGACAAAATACCTTATCAGGAAGGCCAACAATTTTAAAGTTGTTGAAATCGATCGTGAATCGGTTGAACATCTTGAAGCAACCTTCCCTGACCTGACATCCAGGATCATTAAGGGCGATTTCATAAAACTCGACCTTTCCGATTATTTTGATGCCGAATTTGCCGTGATCGGAAATTTCCCCTACAATATTTCGAGTCAGATTTTTTTTAAAGTCATCCAAAACCGGGCGATGGTACCGGAAGTAGTTTGCATGATTCAAAAAGAAGTAGCCGAACGGCTGGCAGCACCGCCAAAAAACAAAACCTATGGCATTTTATCGGTGTTGCTGGGTGCCTTTTATGATATCGAATTGCTTTTCACGGTGAGTGAAACCGTGTTTATTCCGCCGCCCAAAGTAAAATCGGCAGTAATCAGGCTTACCCGCAAAGCCAATCTCAACCTCAATTGTGATGAAGTAATGTTTTTTGATGTGGTAAAAACTGCCTTCAACCAGCGTCGTAAAACCATGCGGAATTCGTTAAAAAAATTCTGGTTCGAAAAATTCGACCCCGAGCAATATCCTGTTTTTAGACAGCGGCCGGAGGAGTTGAGTGTAGAGGAATTTGTTGCTCTGGTGAACATCCTGGCCAAATGAAATTTCTGCGTTCTTGAAAAAACATCAAAATCATGCAAACCATTTTAGTAGAACTCGTTAATGAAAACGCCCTCAGGATTTTAAAGGATCTTGAAGTAGCGAAGATTATTAACCTTGTCCCAGACAATAAAAACGCCGGAAAGCTTGATTTGGCGAGCCGTCTGCGCGGTACTATTTCAAAAGAAAGAGCTATGGAATTAAAAGTTGAACTTGAGAAAAGGCGTGAAGAATGGAACGAAAGGGGTTTTTAATTGAAACCTATGCTGAAGTTGGTTTTCTTCAAACCTGCAATAAAGCCAGAACGTAAAAAAGGCTGCCCGGAAATCCGGACAGCCTTTTCCATTCTATGCTTTTCGGGTTAATTCTTAATGATCTTCTCAATCTTAACAAACCCGTCACCTTCGAGCTTCATGAAGTAAACGCCACTTCGTAAAGCCGAAATATCAAGCTGGTTTCGTAATCCCGACAATGTTTGCCGTAAAACTTCACGGCCATTTACATCATTCAGGCTAACTGAAATTTCGGAGGTTGTGTTGAAATCGATGAAGAGCACACTATTTGCAGGATTTGGATAAATCAACACCTCAAATGCT
>CAJATL010000151.1 GCA_903944895.1 uncultured Bacteroidota bacterium | reverse complement strand
TTTTACTAATAATGATTTTACAAACTGCAATCTCGCGGATAGCAATAGCTATGAATAGTTTGCAGCACTTCGGTTATTCGTAAAGTAAAATTTGATTGTTGCGGAATCGCTGGCATTTTCTATCCTACCAACAGCGGACGATGGATACATTGTTGCGGGTATTGCAGGTTCCCCAAATGGAGATGTTACCGGTAATCATGGGAATAATGATTTTTGGATCGTAAAAATATCTGCCAACGCAGTTGTAAATACCTATTACACCGATGCTGATGAAGATGGTTTTGGTGATGCTGCCGATGCGGGAGAAATAGCTTGCGAGGCAATAGCCGGGAAAGTTACCAACAATACCGATTGTGCTGACAGCGATGAAAACATTAATCCTGATGCCACCGAAACCTGCAACGGATTGGATGACGATTGCGATGGCCAGGTTGATGAAGGCCTACTGAATACCTTTTATGAAGACCAGGACGGAGACACTTACGGCGCTGGTACTGCCTTCTTGTTGTGTGCAAATTATAACGATCCCCCACCCGGTTATTCTCAATATAATACCGATTGTGATGACACGAATCCCGCCATCCATCAAACATTTGGGTTTTACACCGATGCCGATGGCGATGGTTTTGGCGTTGGAAATTTATTACAGGTTTGCGCTGTAAATGCCTTAACGCCACCCACAGGTTATGCCAGAAATGATAATGATTGTGATGATAATAATCCTGATGTGTACCCCGGTTCAATCGCCGCTAACAGGCCTTATCGTACCAAACAGGATGGGGATTGGTCCTTATCATCAACCTGGGAACAATTTGATGGTTGTAACTGGGTACCAGGGAATGTACCCGGTGATGCTGCCGGGACAATCACCATCTCACACGATATTACGGTAACAAGCCTTGGGATTACCGATGGCGACCAGATCGTGATCACCAGCACCGGGGCACTTAATATCATAAGCAGGTTCCACCTGCGCGATGGCCCTGGCGATGACCTGGTGAACAATTCAAACGACGGCATCACCATTAGTAATGGAGGCAAATTATCCGGTACCGGAACTGTTAACAACCAGGCCCGTGCCGATGTTTATGGAAATGGAGTGATAGCAGTACCCTTCATTAATAATGGAAATTTCTTTTTTACACATTCTTATGGCGGTTGCTGTACCAGTGGCAGTATCAACATGACTGATGGCGTAACAACCGGATCTATTGACAACCATGGGTTATTTTATGTTGCGGCCAGTGGAGGCATCTATGATATGAGCATCTTAAACGGTGAATTTTATAATCATAGCGATGGGGAGGTTCAGGTAAATTATAAAACATTTTTTGATGTGGCAAAATTTACAAACGATGGAGAATTTATTTTTGGGGTTTCGGGTGCTGCTTCTGGTGTATGCAGTATTAAGAGTACCCAGGGTTCAACCCATTCAGGCGGAAGGTTTAAATCGAACGGTAATGGTATGCAGTTCACCATGCAAACCAACGGCACTTTTATTTATGATGCAAACTGTGAGTTTGATTGGAACGTCAATTTTGCCGGCGGCACACACGAAATATTCAGTAACTACGACGGATCTTATGATACAAGAATAAGTGCCACTGTAAATTTTAACCAGCCTGAAATTAATTTCAGGACTAATATTTTTGTTGCTGGCGGAAATTTTGGAGGACCGGCCATTAAAAAAATCACAGAGAATCTGTATTGGTGGGCAGGTAAAGTCAGCGGTGGAAATCTTGTGGTTAATGATACGGCCACAGCTCATCTCGGCGCAGGCCTAAACTCATTAGGTACTTTGGAAACTACGCTTATCAATAACGGCATGGTTAGCTTTGCGACCGGTTACGAAGGATGTTGTGGTGCCACAGTATTCACCATGACCAATGGTATCATCGAAAACAACGGACAGTTCATTTTCCACCCAACCGGTGGAGGCGGTATCTATAATGAAACATTGAGCGGTGGTGTATTTAATAACAATACAGGTGGCACACTCATTAATAATGCGACAGCAGTTTCTCCCTGGGGCGATAATGAGATCTATTTGCGGAACAATATATTTACCAACAACGGACTCATTCTTGCAAATGGTAAATCACTGAATATCTTTCCTACCACCGATCCTGTGATTAACGGTACGATAACGGCAGCAGCCGGGGCACAGGTTAAATTTGGTTTACCATCCACAACTACTACATTTGCTCCCACTTCAGTAGTCAATGGTGCCGGTACAATTTATTTCTTTGAAGGCAACCATCAGGTCAATACCACATTTTACGATGTTGGTGCAACTTCCATTGGACAAACTTATTATCCTGCCAATGTTTATTTCAACACTTCCAATGTGTCGCTCAATTATGTGCACATGTCATCGGGTATTTTAGGTGGGGCTGCAACAAAGCTCCTTAAAGATGATATGGTATTTATCTATGGACAGATCACTGGTGGACCTGTCTCTAATACCGATACCAGTGTGTTCCATTATGGTGCGGGCAACGCTAACCTGGGCGCCATGAATACAGCCTTTACCAATAATGGCACCATGGAAGTGAATGCTTATTATGGTGGCTGTTGTAGCGGCCCTACTATCGATCTGACTGGTGGGAGTATCACCAATAACAAAACTTTTAATGTGACTGGTAGTGGAGGAATTTATTATGTAGCATTGAATAATGGAAGTTTTATCAACAATGCAACTGGTGTTATCAACTGCAATATTGGAGATGTCGCATATGGAGAAAGAGTATTCAAGATGCATCCTGGCAGTTTTACCAATTATGGTACGATCAATATATTGAGGAATATTATGGAACTCGGCGCTTTTACGGTCGGCGGTGAAATAAACGTTTCTGCCAATTCGTTCCTTCGTTCTACCGGTACCATTACATTCGATGGCAGCCTGATCAACAACAACGGCAATATCACCGCACCATTCAATTTTATTACCGCTCCTTCCAAAGTATTAAAAGGTACGGGGACTTTCAGCAGCAGCATGGTATTGAACAATACCTCCACTGTTGAACCCGGCTCAAGTCCAGGTTTACTTACCGTAGCTGGTAACTATACTCAAGGCGATGCGGCATTGAATATCGAAATAGGTGGAACCACTCCCGGAACCGAATACGACAGGCTGGCGGTAACAGGCACAGCAACCATAAGCGGCACGCTGAATGCAACGGAGATCAACGGTTACGATCCTCAAAGCCTGACATCCATTGATATCATTACAGCCGGGGCCATAAGCGGTACTTTCAGCCAGGCAAACCTGCCACCCTCCTGGTCGGTACAATATGCTTCCAATAAAGTTAGCCTTGTAAAATTCTTCGAATATGTGTATTACAGGGATTCAGACAATGATGATTATGGAAATCCGGCCGATTTCATCCAAAGTATCGAAGCAACAGCCCCTCCGGGATATACCGTTGACTCTACTGATTGCGATGATACCAATTCAGCCGTTAACCCAGGTGCAACGGAAATCTGCGATGGCGTTGACAACGATTGTGATGGAAATACAGATGCCATTTATATTGGTAGTTTTGTTTGCGGTATGGCTTACAGTGAAGGCCAGTCCTTTACCTTAACGGCGCCTCCCGGCAAAGTATTTACTTCGGTTGATTTTGCCAGTTATGGCACCCCGGATGGCACTTGCGGTAATTTCACTTTGGGCAGTTGCCACGCAACAAGCACAATGGCTATTGTAGAGTCACTTGTTGTTGGCCAAAATAGTGTAACCTTGACACAGAACTATCAGATTTTCGGCGACCCATGCGTAGGTGTATATAAAAGATTTTATGTGCAGGCGAGGTATTCAGAATACATTTCGTTGTCACAAACCTTTTATGCTGATGTGGATGGAGATGGCTATGGTGATCCTGCTGTTTCACAGTTAGCATGCAGCCAGCCAACTGGTTATGTTTTGAATAATACCGATTGTAATGACAACAGTGCTGCAGCTTACTCCGGTGCAACTGAAATCTGCGATGGTATTGATAATGATTGTGATGGTTTACTCGATACGGTAGAGATGAATGAATTTACTCCGGGATTGGTAGCCTATTATCGCCTGAATGGAAACGCAGCAGACACTGTTGGATCAGTTAATGGCACCATTAATGGAGGCGTCACACCTGCTAACAACAGGTTTGGAATTGCCGGCAACAGTTGTAATTTCAATGCCGTTAATGGTTTTATTGATATATCTACCAATACAAATATTCCCGCTTCAGGGCCTGTAAGTGTTTCTGTCTGGATTAAATACAACGCCAGTTCCGAAAATTTAAACTGGTTCAAAAAAGGCACATCCAATGGATATGGCTTGTATGTGCGGAATAACACAGTGTATGTAATAACCTATGGGGTAATTAATTGGAATACGGGAGTAACTTTAGTTCCGAATACTTGGTTCCATATCTCATTCACTTTTGATGGATCAACGCAAAGAATTTACAAAAATGGGGTATTATCGGCCTCCATAAATGCAGGGTATAACAGTGCTTCCGGCTTTGCTGCTATTGGTTACAATCCAACAGGCAGTGAGTCAGGTTACTTTAGTGGACAAATTGACGAATTGAAAGTATTCGATATTGCATTGTCTGCAGCACAGGTTCTTCAGCAGTATAACTTGAAACCATTGTCACAAACCTATTATGCCGATGCAGATGGCGATGGTTTTGGTAATGCTGCTTTATCACAGGAGGCCTGCACCCAGCCTGAGGGTTATGTTTTAGACAATACCGATTGCAATGATAACAGTGCATTAGAATTTCCAGGCCAGATATGGTTTTTAGATTTGGATAACGATGGCTTTAAAGAAGGCTCATCTAATTCACAATGTACACGACCTGCAAATCATAAAGCAGCATCAGAACTTTTGTCAACTACAACAGATTGTAACGACAACAATGCAAACGTAAATCCTGGAGCTACAGAAATCTGTAACGGCATTGATGATGATTGCGATGAACAGATTGATGAAGGTGTAATGATTACTTTCTTTCAGGATTTTGATGGTGATGGTTTTGGGAATAGCGCTGTGTCAACTTTGGCATGTTCGCCACCAGTTGGTTATGTTGTGAATCAAAATGATTGTAATGATAACAATAACACCATTTATCCCGGTGCGCCAGAAAATTGCAGCAATGGATCAGATGAAAATTGCGATGGCATAGCTGACCTGGATGGCAGCACTTCGGGTACTGTTTATCGCGATTTAGATGGAGATGGATATGGAAATATAAATGTTACAAGTACTGCATTTTGTCTGGGAGGTTTATCTGTTGCACCTTCCGGATATGTATTTAATAATTCTGATTGTAATGATAATAACGCGGCAGTTCATCCCGGTGTAACAGAAATTTGCAACAATGGAATTGATGATGATTGTGATGGCTTAATTGATGAAGCAGAAATTACCTATTATCAGGATCTGGATGCTGATGGTTTCGGAAATAGTGAGGTAGGGTTATTGTCCTGTGCGCAGCCCATTGGTTATGTAGCTAACAATTCCGACTGTGATGATAATAACCCTGATGTAAACCCTGCTGAATTAGAATTTTGCTCAAATGGTATTGATGACGATTGCGATGGATTGATTGATGAAGGTGTTTTAAATACCTATTTTCAGGATGCAGATGGCGATGGTTACGGTAATTTGGCAATTACCTTAGTCAACTGCAACCCTCCTGCCGGTTATGTTAGCAATAGTGCTGATTGCAATGATAATAACATTAAGGTAAATCCAGGCAATGCCGAAGTTTGTAATGGCATAGACGATAACTGCGATGGACAAATTGATGAAGGTATGCTTACAACTTTCTATGCTGATGCAGATGGTGATGGTTACGGTAACCTTTCTGCACCTGTTTTAGCATGTACACAGCCAACGGGATACATTACTAATAGCACAGATTGTGATGATAATAATAACACCATTTATCCAGGTGCACCTGAAAACTGTACAAACGGTATAGATGAAGATTGCGATGGACAAACTGATGAAGCCGACCAAACATTTTATTTGGATGCTGATGGTGATGGTTATGGCAACAATGCAATAAGTATTATGGCCTGTTCTGCTCCTGCAGGTTATGTTGCCAATCAAACCGATTGTAACGATAATAACAATGCAATTCATCCCGAAGCATTTGAGGTTTGTGATAATATTGATGATAACTGTGATGGATTTCCTTATAATCAGGGTAGTGTTGCAGGTATTGTTTATCGGGATTTAGATGGAGATGGTTTTGGGAACATTAATGTAACAGGTTTTTCCATTTGCCAGGCCGGATTAGCTACTGCTCCAAGTGGATATGTGTTTAATAGCAACGATTGTAATGATAACATTGCCGCAATTCATCCCGGTGCAACAGAAGTTTGTAATGGCATTGATGATGATTGTGATGGGTCAATTGATGAAGGATTAGAATTACTACCAGTAACTTGCCCTTCGGATATGTCCGTTTGCCAAAATGATGTTCCGCTCCTGCTTACAGGCGGTAATCCTGCGGATGGAATTTATTCTGGTGCAGGTGTGGTTAACAATACATTTGACCCTTCAATTGCTGGTGTTGGCGTTCATCTAATCAGCTATTGTTTTACCAATCAATTGGGATGTTCCGGTTGCTGTCAGTTCAACATTACGGTGCACCCCTGCCAGACAATTTCGCTGCCGCTTGGATGGAGTGGTATTTCCAGCCATGTTGTACCGGCAAATGCCGATATTGTCGGGATGTTTAATGATGTTGCAGGTAATTTAGAGGTGCTTTACAACTTTACAAATGTGTATTATCCGGCCGGTGATATTTATCCGTTGGCGCCCTGGAACACGCTTTCAGGATACGTTATTAAGATGAAACAAAGTGATCAGCTTACTTTTGTAGGATCAGCATCTGAAAACAAATCCCTTCAACTTTCGCAAGGCTGGAATCTGATTCCAGTACTCAGCGAATGTGAAGCAGACGTTGTTTCATTGTTTGCCGGAACAGGCGTAGTGGTTGTGAAAGAGGTTGCCGGATGGCAATTATACTGGCCTGCACTCAACATCAACACGTTGGGCACTTTACAATCGGGCAAAGCCTATTTTGTATTGATGGATGCGCCGTCCACCATTTCGTTCCCCGCATGTTTGCCCGAAGCAATGTCGCCTGGAGGAAATTCCAGCAATTTTAAAATGATGGAAGAACTGGTAAATTCCAGTCCATGGAACATTTTTGAGCGAACCGCCCAAAGTCATATTATCGGCATTGCCAAAAATTCCATTAACCCGTTATTGATCAAACCAGGCGACTACCTCGGTGCTTTCGACCAAACCGGGCTATGTTACGGCCTGGTAAAGTGGGAAGATGGGAATACAAGTCTTACAGCCTTTGGCGATGACCCGACAACGCCCGCTAAAGATGGCTTTGTGGCAGGAGAAACCATTTATTTCAGATTATTTGTTGCCACAACAAACGATGAATTTGAAATGGAAGTAGTTTACGACGTCGCCTGGCCGCAAAATGACGGATCGTTCATGGCAAATGGCCTTTCGGCGATTTCCGGTTTAAAGATTGGGGCAACCCACATTCATGAGCAAGGCGATTTTAAGGTGCTGATCTATCCAAATCCGGCTGATGACGCTGTTTTTATTGATTTCGACCAGTTGCGCGAAATCGAAATGACTCTGCACGATGCTCAGGGTAAGGAAGTTAAGACACAAAAACTGACTGACTTACGAAACCAGGTTGATATCTCGGGTTTACGCAAAGGCGTTTACTTTTTGAGATTAGAAGGCCCTGGCCTTGTTAAGATTGAAAAAATCGTCAAGCGATAATTTAAAATTCTAAAAATTAAAAGGGCTGTCTGGAAATCCGGGCAGCCTTTTTAATTCTTAAAAAACCAGGTTAAGTTATTTAACCGGCGTGAACTCATCAATCAGGTTTTTTGCAATTTTGATTCGATCGAAAAGCCTTCAATAGTAAAATTCGCTTGTTAGATTCTTTCACCGGTTTAAATCACGCTGATGCTGTTTTTTATAGCTTTGCAATCATTATGGATTTACCATTTTAACTTTTATAATCAGTGAAGCTGCTTTACAAAATACCTGTACTTTTGGTGATGTTGATGTTTGCATCGAATGATTTTGCACAACTTCAGGCACCAGACAGCATGCTCATTGTCGTTGATAACCAGACTGGTGAGTCTAAAGTGAACACGTTGATCAACATCTCCGGGCATTATCTCACTGCTAATGATACATTGTCCATCCGGTTTGCAAGCGAAGCTTTAAAACTTTCAAAAAGAATGAATTATAGGGAAGGTGAAGGTAAGTCGATGCTATTTCTTGGGCTATCATGGGACGATATTAAACCCGATACTGCTTTGCGCTATTATCTGAAATCATCCGAAATTCTATCTTCCTTAAACCACTCCTGGGCGCATCTTGGCTACAAAAATGCTGCAGACATTTATATTGACAAGGGTTGGTATCCCGAGGCACTTGAGTGCATTAATAAAGTTTTTGAGATAAATCAAAAAACGGGGGATACCCTCCAAATGGTTGAATCGCTTTCATCGTTGGGTTTTCTGCACAATAACATTCAACATTATGATGAAGCGCTGCACTGGCAGCGTAAAGCTCTCGAAATGCTTGGAAATAGTGAGCAGCATGCAAGTAGAGGATTGATTCTGGGACGAATCGGGATAAATTATGACGACCTCGGCATTTACGACAGTGCTTTGTATTACAACAATCTGGCAATTGATTGTTTCAGGAAAGCCGGTGAAAATGTTTATGTGGCGCAGTGGATGTCAAATATGGCCAACACTTGTTTGAAGATGAACAACTTTGCTGAGGCTGAACTGCTTTTGATGGAAGCATTACGGATGAATACCCTTGATGACCGGAAGCCAAACATTTTCAACAATCTTGCAAAGGTTTACATCGAAACCTATCGCCATCAACTTGCCCGCAAAGCGATTGACAGTATTTTTTATTATGCCTCGGGATTTCAGAAAAAAGAATTGCTCAGCGAAGCCTGGTACCGAACCTATGAACTGGACAAGGCTACAGGAAAAATTGATCATGCGCTTGAATCCTACATCAAATATGCTGTGATCCGCGATTCGATGCTGAATGATACCAAAAGAGGGCAGCTTGCACAGATGTTTGCCCGCTATGAAACCGAAAGTAAGGAAAGGGCATTGCTGGCTGAAAGGGCCAAAAATGAGCGAATCGTAAAAGAAAAAATTGAGGCAGAACACTCCGCCAGTAGAACAAGAAGATGGTTATGGGGTGTTTTGTTGGGCCTGGTAATATTGGCTCACGTAGGTTTGATTATTTATTTACGGATGAAACGCAAAGCCCTGAATGAAAAAAATCAGGCAATTATCAAAGAGCAGGAAGGTGGACTGGCTGCCATTATTCAGGCACAGGAAGATGAGCGCAGAAAGATTGCAAAGGATCTTCACGACGGTGTCGGACGGCAAATCAGCGCTATTTCGATGAATTTTCAGGCATTCACCCGAAAAATTGCGAAGGACATTCCTGATCTCGGCAAAGAAACCGAAAAAATCAAAAGTTTGATTTTCGATACCAGCGAAGAAATCCGCTCTATTTCTCACCAGATGATGCCTCGGGCTTTGACGCAACTCGGGCTGGTAGATGCACTGGAGGACACTGTCGAAATCAGTTTTAAAAATAGTGGAATTCAGGTTGAGTTTTCGATTCATGGCATGGAAGAAAGGCTGTCGCAGGAGATCGAAACCGGCATCTACCGGATTGCTCAGGAACTCATCAGCAACGTGATCAAACATTCGGGTGCATCCATTGTTATTATTGAGCTTTCGCAGATCAATAATACGATTCTGCTGACGGTAAAAGATAATGGTATAGGAATAAAGCAGGCTGATAACCGGGGTATTGGGATTACCAATATTACCAGCAGAGTAAATGCGCTCAATGGTAGTTTTACCATCGAAGCCTTGCCCGGTAAAGGCACGCTTGCCACCGTAAAAATTAGTTTGTAAATGGATAATAAAGCCAAAATCATTATAGCCGACGATCATGATGTTATTCTTGAAGGTCTTTCGGCGATTCTCAATGCGGAAGACAACCTGAAAGTAATTGCCACAGCTCACAATGGTAAGGAGCTGCTTGAAAAATCTGCAGAACTCGGTCCGGATCTCTGCATCGTTGATATTGATATGCCGGTGATGGATGGTTTGCAGGCATCCGAAATGCTGATTCATCGGCATAATGATTTCAAAATCATTATTCTAACCATGTACAATGAGGGCAGCATCCTTCGTAAAGCAAAGGAATTAGGCATAAAAGGTTATTTGCTAAAAACCTGTGACAGCGAGGAGCTGATTTTTGCCGTCAACAAAATCCTCAAAGGGAAAACCTACTTCACAGGCCAACTTTTGTCGGTCGGTGAGCAGGACTCTACCCCTGATGTAAACGCTCTTTCCAGAATTGCCCAACTTACAAAACGTGAACTTGAGATTATCCCACTGATCTGTCAGGGTTACTCAAACAGCCGGATAGCCACAAAGCTTTTCATCAGCCCAAGCACGGTCGACAACCATCGCACCAACATCATGCGCAAACTGGGCGTAAGCAATGTTGCCAGACTGATACGGTTTTCTATCAGCAACAAGATCGTCTGAATGACTTTTTATTGCCTGTAATCCACAAACTTTTACTGTTTCTTATTGTGTAATCACCCCGTTCGTTGAGCGGCATTTGCAATGCCGATCAAAAATACCACTGATGGCGGGTTGGAAAACAGATGAAATTAATTGGCGGTTTATAATTTTATTGAATTGCAAATTCAATGGTGTTCGAAGCGGCATTACAAATGCCGCTTAGCGGGGATAAACACCGCCGGGTCTAACGACACCGGCGGGTTTCTGGTACATTCGACCTGTCAGCGTGCAAAGCACCTGACAGCGTCGAAAAAAACACCCTTTAAAAAACGCTGACAGGACCTGCGGACGCTGTCAGGTTTTATCGTAATTGAATGAAGCTAATATTTTGATGTTTTTCTATCAATACTCCCTTCGCTGAGCGGCATTTGCAATGCCGCTCAAAACATTAGTACTTTTACCAGGTTTGAAAACTGATGTAACTAATTGGCAGTTGAAAATTTATTGAATTGCAAATTCAATGGTGTTCGAAGCGGCATTGCAAATGCCGCTTAGCTGGGATTTTATTTAAAGTGTAATTATTTTCTCTTTCCTCAACGCCTCCCTCAAAACCTGCTGCAAAAGCTTTTCATTTTGTGATTCACTTTCTTTAATGCTTGTTTCCAGGTCGTTGCAATGCTGCATTAGTTCCTCTAACTTTTTTACAATACGCTTTTGTTCTTCAAGTGGGGGAAGGGGGATAGGAATTTGTGATAATTGATTCTGATTAATTTTTGGCATCTTAACTCTATTGTCAAATCTGTCAACCTCGACCAAAAAGTATTCAGATAGCATACAGTAAAGTAAAAAATCTGAATCTATCCTTGGTCTAAGCGGATACATATCAGCGCTACATAATCCTTCAAAATTTATTTTAACTACTTTATTTAATTTCGGGCGAACTTTAGAATATATCAACTGCCCAGCATAGAAATAATGATTTGCACTTTGAACATTGTCTTCTGAAACAGTTTTGTAAGGCAAAAGCTTACCTGAATTTTTCTCAATATTGTCTGGAGCTACATGTGGATGATTTGGAAAATCAAAAGGTGAAACAAGATTTGATTCAATGTCTACTATCTTACCAAACCTGCACCACACCCAATTTTCAGGAATGTCAAAAGGAATTTCATCTGCCTTGATTGGCGGTAACTCTTTTTCTTTTTTGAGTTTCTTACCGGCTATGAGTTTTTCTTTTTCGGCTTTTATTTTTCGCAACAAGTCGGTTGCATTGCCATCGGCAGGATTTTGCGAAACCAACTTGCCTTGCATGGCTTCTCTTAAAAATGCCTGGCGAAGTTGTTTGAGTATATTTTGCTGGTGCGCGAGTTCGGTGGAGAGTTCGCCTCCCTTATTTTCTAATGAATATATTCTGACAAGAAACTCTTTCTGTGTATTAATATCTGGCAAAGGAATTTCCAAATCAAATATTTGCTCTGGATGTATTCTTTGAGTTGCAACTCCTCTTGCAATTTTTGATAACTCCAAATAATAATTCCCTTGCTTGAAAAAATAAAATATCCATTCAGGCAAACTTTCTTTTGAAACATCAAATGCCGGTAAGTCAGCGCTGCTTTCAAAGCCGTCTAACTCTTTAGGAATTATTCCAAATGCTCCTTTGTGAAAATTTTGTTTGCCATAAATAAACTGTCCTGCCTTTCTTATGAATTGTTTTGTTGCTCCTTCAATTTCATTTTCCAAACCTCTTTTTTCAACACCCAAAACTTTCAAACGAACTTTTATTCGCCTATCAGGATTAGGATTCTCACACGGAATTCTACTTTCTGTTAGAAGATCCCCCAACTTTGCTTTTTTCCAGCTCATTTCAATGCATCTTTTAATTGGTTTAAAATCGAATTGCTTTTAGCAAAACTTTTCTCCATTAGATGCATTAACTCTATGCTGCTGTATTCGTGGGCTTCCTCTTCTTTGTTCGGGTTTTTAATATCCAGGTCGTAGCCTCTTTCGATAATCGTATCAATCGAAACTTTCCAGCTTATTTCGCTTTCTTCACGGTTGTTCCACCATTTTTTAATGGGGTCAAATTCTTCGATACGAATGGGTTTTGTTTTGTTGTACGATTTTACGCCTTCAGGCATCCGGTGCTGGTAATACCAGATTTCTTTGGTTGCGGGTACTGAGCCTGCCGAAGTACCTTTTTCGAAAAATAAAAGATTGGTTGCAACGGTTGCGTAAGGCTGGAAAACGGAATTGGGCAAACGGATAATGGTGTGCAGATTACATTCTTCCAATAAGCGCTGTCGTACTCTTTGCTTTATCCCATCGCCTGTTAAACTGCCATCTGGTAAAACAATTCCTGCCCGGCCGCCTTTTTTAAGCAAATGGATCATCAGAATTAAAAACAAATCGGCGCTTTCTTTTGTGCGGAAAGTTTGCGGAAAATTGGTTTCGTTGTTGTTTGCCACGATGCCACCAAACGGAGGATTGGCTTCGATAATATCAACCCTGTCTTTTTCGCTGTAGGCGCTCAGCGGCTTATCAAGCGCATCCCGAAAGGTGATGTTGGGCACTTCGATGTCGTGTAATATCAGATTGGTTGTTGCCAGCAAATATGGCAGGGGCTTGTATTCCCAGCCTGCAATGTTTTGTTCGATGCTTTCGCGGTCCTTTACATTTGCTGCCTGCTTTTTCAGGTGTTCGATAACGGCTGTAATAAAACCACCCGTACCAGTGGCCGGGTCAAGCATTTTCTCGCCCAGCTTTGGATTAATAATTTCGGTAATGAAGCTGGTTATCGCTCTTGGCGTATAGAACTCTCCGCTTTTCCCGGCGCTCTGTAATTCTTTTAAAATGCTTTCGTACAACTCACCAAAAGCATGGCGGTCTTTGGCCACATTAAAATCAATTTCGTTAAGCTTGTTCAATACTTTACGAATGTTGATTCCGCTTTTCATATAGTTATTGTTGCCTTCAAACACTTCACGAACAATGAGCGCCCGGCGGTTGCCCGTGCTTAAATCAATATTTCGCAATGCCGGAAATAATTTGCGGTCAACAAATTCCAAAAGTGTGTCGCCGGTTATTCCTTCATCATCGCCGGCCCAGTTTCCTTTTTCTTTTACCCAGTGAAATTCGGCAGGAATCGGCGATTTGTAATTGCTGTCCATCAGCTCCAGCTCCAGATCCTTGTCCGAAAATATCTTCAAAAAAAGCATCCAACCCAATTGTTCGATGCGTTGTGCATCTCCGTTCAATCCAGTATCCTGCCACATGATTGTCCGGATACTTGCTATTACTCCTGAAATGTTGCTCATTGTTATCCTTTGTAGTTTATGGCGTGTGGAAGCATTTGTAAAAACGTGTCGGCTTTTGCATAATCCAGTTTTTCGTAAAACATTCCCAGACGGTTTAGATTTTTATAGTAGTCGTTTACATGGTGGTAGTAATATTTTTCGGATTGGATATACCAGGCCGTTTCGCCCAGCATCTCCGATAGAAACCATTTTTCCAAAAGCCTTGCTGCTCTGCCGTTGCCATCATTAAACGGGTGAATGTTCACAAAAACAAGATGAATGAACGAGGCAAAGTAGAAAATTTCTTCGTTGCTTAATTTGCTTTTCTGCAATGAAGCAATATCGTTCCAAAGTTTTTCCATTTCTGTTTCGATAATTCTGAATGGCGCTGCTTCAAATTGTATTCTTCCTGTTTTATGTTCCATTACCAACATTTCATTTCTGCGATACACACCTCTCCATTTTTCGGGGAGCAAATGCGTCGAAAGCAATTGATGGCTTTGCAGGAAATTTTCCTTAGTGAGTTTATGATCTTTGGCAAAAAGATACGCCAGAAATAAATCGTTTGGTTTCTCTACCAATTCTGACAAATACTCGATGTCCTGCATTTTGTGTTTCAGGTAGCTGTCAACCTCCATTTGCTCTCCTTCGATGCGTGAAGAAGAAATTACAGCAACCGAAGTATAAAAAGTAAAACTCTTTGGTGTTAATTCGATCTCATTTACGCCTGTTAATGCTTTGCCCAAATCAACTTGCAATTGTGCTATGTATTGGTTTACATATTTTTCACTAACTATTTTCATCATGCAATTTTATAAAGTTCATATTCCAGTTCTTTAACGGCTTGAAAGTATTTTTCCTTGCTGCCAAACTGTTTTATTATTTCTATTGGCGAACCAAATTCATCAAATGGTTTTATCCGTAACACTTCGATGCTTTCGATGTTTTCGATTCCTTCGTCGGCATATTTGTCGAGCAATGCTTCTAAAACTTTGCGGCTTTGCTCGCCATACTTTGTAAAATAGTTTCGCTTTTTAACCTTGTCGGCTCTTTCTTTTCGTGTAAGGGGAGGCTGATCGTAGGCAATATGACAGATCAAATCGAACAAATCCAGGTTTTTTTCAACGGCCTCACTCAATGCCTCAACCAAAACTCCCTGTTCTTGCAGCTCGGCAATGATTGCTTCTTTTCGGTCGGTGTTGTTCCACTTGTTTAAGAAATCGTTTAACGAAGCAAACTTTCCTTTGATAATTTCTCTGGAATGATCTTTTAAACTTACTGTAATCAATGCACCATTCTTATCATAATACATTTCCCGCTCCGAAAGTATGGTAACATCAATACCATTCACATATACTTTTCTTCTGGGCTCTTTTGCAATCCAGGTTCCATCGGGTTTGCTGCCATCAGGATATCGGATATGTGCTTTTATAAATTTAATTTCTTCGCCGGTTATTTCATCAATGCAAGTCAAGGTGTTTTCTTCTTCCTCGGTAACTACCAACGATAAATCTTCGTCCTGTGTAACTTGTTTTACACGAATCGGGTCACCATCAAATGCTTTGTCGGCAAACAAATCGGTAGCATTTCTAAAATCAAGAATGGTGAAATTAGTTTTCCCAAAATCCTCATTGATGCGTGTTCCCCTGCCAATAATTTGTTTGAACTTGGTCATGCTTTCGATGATGGTGTCCAACACAATTACTTTACAGGTTTGAGCATCTACACCTGTTGTCATTAACTCTGATGTTGTTGCAATGACGGGATATTTTTCTTCGGGGTTAATGAAATTATCTAACTCCATTTTACCCTCTTCGTTGTCGCCTGTAATCTGCATTACATATTTATGATTGGTTGCAACCAGATCAACATTTTCGTTGGCAATGGCGGTTCTCATGCCGTTTGCATGTTCGATGTCGCAACAGAAAACAATTGTTTTCGAAAATTTACCTATTCCTTTTAATAACTCCGTAATTTTTTTGGCAACTAATTTCCTGCGTTCGTCAATTACAATTTTTTTATCAAAATCCTTTTTATTATAAATTCTGTCTTCAACCGGATTTCCATCTTTGTCCAAAAATCCTTTTGGAGGCCGCCAACCTTCCAGATCAACATTCAATCCAACCCTGATAACCCGATAAGGAGCCAGGAAACCATCATCAATTCCTTGCTTTAGTGAGTATGTGTAAATTGCATTGCCGAAATAATCGGAATTGCTTGTTACATTATCTTCTTTAGGTGTTGCAGTTAATCCGATTTGGGTAGCGGTTTTAAAGTAGTCCAGAATGGCACGCCATGCGCTATCTTCTTTTGCGCTTCCGCGGTGGCATTCATCAATAATTATTAAGTCAAAAAAGTCGGAGCTGAAATCTTTGTAAGCATCTTCGATGCCTATATCGCTGTTTGTAAGCCCTTGATAAATTCCGAGAAAGACTTCATACGCTTTATCGCTGCTATCGATTCCGCGTTTTTTATTACCAACTAATCTTTCTTTTCCGTTTTCTTCGACCACTTTCTTTTTGATGATGGTCATTTTGTCTTTGAAATATTTGAAGTCGCCGCGTCTTGTCTGGTCGATCAAATTGTTTCTGTCGGCTAAAAACAAGATGCGTTTTTTTGCTCCTGCTTTCCAGAGCCGGTGAATGATTTGAAAGGCCGTATAAGTTTTTCCTGTTCCCGTTGCCATCACCAGCAAAATCCTGTTTTCGCCTTTGGCAATGGCTTCAACAGTCCGGTTGATCGCAATTTGCTGATAGTATCTTGGTTTACGTCCGCTACCATCAAAATAATAATCCTGCGAAATAACTCTTTCAACCTCTGCCGTGCTTATGCCTTTAAATCGTTTGTATTTTTCCCAGAGTTGTTCGGGTGAAGGGAAATCTTCCAAAGTAATTTCGGTTTCGATGTTACCGTCAGTTGCTGTTTTGTCGTGGAACAAAAATCCATCCCCATTGCTGCTGAATACAAACAGGATGTCAAGACATACAGCATAGTCCAATGCTTGCTGAATACCCGCTCCAACAGTATGCTTGTTGTCTTTTGCCTCAATGGTGGCGATTGCCATGTTGGGTTTATGATAAAGAATATAGTCGGCTCGTTTTCTTGCTCCTCTTGCGGTCATTTTACCCCGAACAATTATTTTACCGTCTGTAAATCCGACCTCCTCCAATATCTGTGTTTGCTTGTCCCAGCCGGCCTTTTCCAAAGCCGGGGTAATAAACTTGGTGCAAATGTCCCTTTCAGATAAACTCTTTTTATCCATTACAAAAATGTCTTAATTGATTGCAGCAAAATACGATTTCTATTCATAAATTTTTCGGGATTGAGCGTTTTTTGTCTATTGATTAGTTGATTTGTGTTATTGTCAAAGGCAATCGGGCTGTTTGTCTGGTTGAAAAAAAATAAAACACCGGAAGCTGGGAGTGTATCTGTTTACTCGCTGTGCTTCTATTATAGCGTTCTGATATCTTTGATCATTTGTCACAATGTTTTATTTTCCGATTTATCGTTAATGCTGTAATTTAATATTTTCATTTATTAGATGGTAAAAATAGTAAATTTTTATACTTTCTGGCATCAAATACCAGCGATTCCGCAACAATCAAATTTTACTTTACGAATAACCGAAGTGCTGCAAACTATTCATAGCTATTGCTATCCGCGAGATTGCAGTTTGTAAAATCATTATTAGTAAAAAGTTTACCTCCTTTCCTGGTTTAAA
>CAJATL010000150.1 GCA_903944895.1 uncultured Bacteroidota bacterium | reverse complement strand
TTGCCCCGACCTTAAGGTCGGGGCAATTTATATTCGTGATATTCAGGGCTTTAGCCCAAGTAATTTCATATTCGACACCTTTTTAGACCAGTCTCATTTATTTAAAATCTTACCGAGACGAAGCAACAGTATGTCTTTTTCGATTGGTTTTTTGATATATTCTGCAGCGCCCATGCGGAGACCTTTAATTTCGTCTTCCTCGCTGGTGTATCCCGACATAAATACGACCGGAATTTTAATATTATTCTGCTTCATGTATTCGAGCAATTGGTAACCATCAAAATTAGGCATGGCAATATCCGAAAGAATGAGGTCGAATTTTTCTTTGGCAATCTGCATCAGCGCAACAATACCATCAGGAGCAACTTCAACTTCGTAATCAGCAGATTTTAAAATTGATGAAATGATTTTTTGATTGATTACCTCATCTTCCACAACCAGAATTCTGGCTTTAGTATCTGTATTTCGTCCCAGTCCTTTTTTGTATCCCGAAGGAATGAGCCTGCTGAAAAGTTCGTCCATAGGTACGGTGGCATAGGTTGAGGCGGTGTCGGACATGGCGTAGGGGAAAACCAGTTCGTCGTTGTGAATGATGGAACCGCATGAATAAACTACATTTGGTACATAGCCTTCGCGTTCTTCTTCATTTGGCGACAAAAGTGGTTCGCTTAACTGGCCAATTACTTTAGTAGGGTCTTCGAGATCGAGTAAGGTTGCGCCAAGGCTGTATTTACGCATGGTTCCTACGCCGTGGGTAATCACCAGCCAGCCATATTCGGTTTCGATGGGCGACCCGCAGTTGCCGATCTGAATAAATTCCCATGGAAATTTAGGCTCCTGAACCCTTTTTGCTTCATTCCACAGATTGATATCGTCCGAAAACATGATGTAATTGTTCACCCCATCAAGCCGGGAGAGCATGGCATATTTTCCGTTGATTTTACGGGGAAACAGCGCCATTCCTTTATTCTGGGCTATTTCGCCGTTGATTGGCATGATGTTAAAATGGTAGAAATTTCTTGTTTCGACCAACTTGGGAAGGATCGAAAATCCATTATAAGCGGTGTAGGTAGCATAATATTTAACGGAACCGTCAGAATCAGTAAATTTAACGAACCGGGCATCTTCGATACCGTTGCTTTCGGCGGCAGCTATGGGAAAAATTACCCTTTCGGAGATGGCTGTGTCGAGCGAAAATGAAATTGTGTAGTGCGAATCGGCAAGCCAGGAAATGGTTTGGAGCATTTTTTTCTGTGCAAAATCAGGATTAATTTCTCGGATCGTAGCCTCGACAGCGTTGTGCAATTCGTTGTAATCGAACTCAAACCTGAGTTTATCCATAACGAGTTTTACCGTAGCAGTGTCGGTGTGCATTTCGTAGAGTTTGTTTGAAAAAGCTTCCTTTTGATAAACAAAATTCCGCACGGCTTCGGCTTCATCAACCAACTTACCCGATTGCTGCACCGTAAGATTGTTGTCTTTATCGAGTATCCCGCCACGGAAAACGATGGACGAAATATGGCCTTCACCGGTTGCCCTGAAACTGACAATTACACGTTTTTGTCCTTCCTGCAGGCCTGTCTGGTCGGGGTCTTCGACCATGGAAGGATTGAAGAAAGCAGCCGATTCGATGGAGTATTCGTTTGTAAAATAGGCGCCGATGAGCAACTTTTTATATTCCGAGATTTGATTCAAATCACCATTTCGCCCTGACATAATATCACGGACACGGTTGAAATGCTTCATATAAATCTTTGAAATATTGCGGTGGCGGTTCGAAAATTCGCGTAACGACTGGTTCAATGTCAAATTCGCAGCCTGGTCGGGCATTTCGATGACCTTTTGAATGATTGATTGTACGCGGGCTTCGGGACCGGGAAAAAAGAAACGGGCAATAACGCGTTTTGGATCGGAATAAAAACGGATAGGTTTTCTGTTGACTGTTGCGCTCATAAATTTTGTTTTATAATGGCTAATTTGAACGATCAAAAGTAGAAAATTATCGATGCAAAAAAGTTATTTAACTAAAAAATATGTTGCACCCCGCAAAAGGCAATCTTTAAACTCTCTTCATACTTTTTGATCAGGGAAATCGATGACTTCAGCGCTTGTTCCACTCGTTTCGGAGTAGACTATAAACTTCGAGGTTGATAAATCCATGGTTGTGTTTTTCACCGCACCGTTCGATGCCTTCAAAAGTAAAGCCCAAACGTTTGGGAATATTGCTGCTCCTGATGTTGCCAACACCACATTTGATCTGTATCCGGTTCATATCCATTTTTTTAAAGGCATTTTCGATAAGCACTTTACAGGAAGCCGAAACCAGTCCTTTGCCCTGGTACGTGGAGGTTATCCAGTAGCCGATTTCGAGTTTTTTATTGATTTTATCAATTTCTTTAAACCCGATGAGTCCGGTGATTTTATCGGCAAAACAAATTGTAAAAACCAATTCCTGTGAAAAGGGCTTCGACAATTGCTCGACAAATTCTTTGGTGTTTTTTGAGCTGAAAGTCAAATCAACAAAAGGTAACCAGGTGCGGAGGTGGTCACGGTCGGAATCGATGATATCGAAAACTTCGTCGGCATCATGAAGGCTGATTTTCCGCAGATAAAGTTCGTTATTTATTTTTATGAGATCTTTCATCAGCAAATTATTGTATCGGGGTGTTTTTCCTTCCGGCAACCTCTCCTGCCATTCCTCTGAAAATAAACAAATGAAAAGGCAGCGAAGCATACCAGTAAATCCGGCCCCAGATTCCACGTGGTCTGAAAGTAGCCGTTTGCCGAAGATAATGTTTCCCATCTTTTTCGATAATCTTAAACTCGAGCCAGGCTTCGCCAGGCAGTTTCATCTCGGCAAACAAAAGCAACCGTTTTGTGTCATGATTAAAAGCAATAACCCTCCAGAAATCAAGCGCGTCGCCACTTTCGATTTTATCGGGGTTTGTGCGGCCCCGGCGCAGGCCAACGCCTCCAAGCATACTGTCGATAAAACCTCTGATCCTCCAGAGCCAATCGGCATAATACCAGCCATTTTCGCCACCGATCGACATAAAATTTTCGACTACTTCATCTGCTTTAAGCTGAATCTCGACTTCTTTAACATCTTTGTAACAGCCATAAGTAGGAACCTCGAAAAAGTTCATTATTTTAATATCCTTCCTGCTCGAAACCATGGCATCGCGCCAGCTTGAAAGCACAAGATGCTGTTCGATCCGGTCGAAAGCCATTTTAATGGCAGTTTTGTATGGAATTGGTTCGATGCCGAGCATTTCATTTAACCGGTTGTCGGAACTGATAACCTCCGTTGACATACTTCGCACCAGGGTATAGGCCAGGTTGTAATGCGTCGAAGTAAGCATGCTAAGCCAGTATGCCGAAATACGTGGCGTTAGAACAGGTACGGTAATGATTAATCGTTTGTATCCGCGAACTTCAGCATATTGCTGCATCATTTCCTTGTAGGTGAGAATGTCGGGACCGGCAATATCGTAGTGTTGTTTGTAACATTTTTCGTTGAGCATAACTCCGCTGAGAGCCTTAATAGCATTGCGGATTGAGATCGGCTGGCTGCGTGTGTTGAGCCAACGGGGCGCAACCATGACCGGAAGTTTTTCGACGATATCCCGGATAATTTCGAAAGACGCACTGCCTGAACCTACAATAATACCGGCTCCCAATGTTGTAAGCGCAGCTTTGCTGGTTGAAAGAACGCGTTGTACGTTTAACCTCGACTGCATGTGTTTGGAGATATTTTTCATCGACGACATGGCGCCAAGGTAAATAATCTGCTGGCATTGCGTGGTATCAATAAATCTCACAAAATTGGTTGCTGCTTCCTGTTCCATGTCATAATAATCTTCGGTGGAACTGACCATGGAATGAACCAGATAATAGGCCACATCAAAATCGTGGGGCAATTTAGCCAGACTTTCCGGACTATGAAGGTCAGCTTCGACCACTTCGACAAACCCGGCAAAATTTTCGTGAATTACAAACCGGTTTTTATCGCGCACCAGGCAATAAATGTGATGACTCTGCGCAACCAAAACCGGAAGCAGGCGCTTGCCAATATATCCGTTGGCACCGGTAAGCAGAATTTTGTAACGCTTTTGACTATCTTGATCCTGATTCATATTCAATAATATTTTTTCTATTTTTTACCCATTTTAAACCCAACTGGCTTCATGGGTGTATTGGCTTTTTGATGCAAAGCATCTATTTTCTCCAATAAAACCCTGAAAGCCTGATTTAGTTTTGCATCGGGTTTCAAAATCTCTTTTTTCAATACCTCGTTTTCTTTTAAAAGCGAGCGGTAACAGGCAAAGGCACGCATTTTCCCAATAATAATTTTGATTGCTTTTTCGGAACGTAAGACTGATGAAAGCATCGAAACTCCCTGTTCGGTAAAAACCAGTGGATTTATCGTAGAATGCTTTAACTGGCCCAACCGGTCGCAATTTGCGACCAATTAACCGGTCACAATTTGTGTCCAGTTCATCTTTTTCATTTTTAGTGAGTTCGAACATAAAATCATCAGTAAATCGTCGAATATTCCTTTTTAACTGCTCTTTTAACCGTTTTGTCGGAACATCATACAAAACCGCCAGATCGGCATCAATCATTACTTTTAATCCCCTGAACTGAAAAATTAAAGTTTCATATTCTGTTTTAATCAGATCATCCATAAAGCTAAAGTTTGCCTTTTATCCTGAGCTTGCTAACTGCAAAAAAAACTTTTGTCAGGCAATAAAAGTATGCAAAAAAGTGCATGTCGGACGATTTAAATTGTCCAAAAGTTTGATGTTATGTTTTGAGATTGGAAAATCCCGCTTAAACAAGTAATTTTGGCGGCTAAATTAAGCTTAGCAAAAAGTTGACAATCAAAGAAATTACAGGTCTTTTTCAGCAAAATCCAAAAACAGGCGAAATTATTGGTGAACTGAAATCGGACTATTCCGGCAGGATTCAGGTAAAAGGCATGAAAGGCTCCGAAGTTGCTTTCCTGGCAGCCTCGGTAATTCCGGCAGTAAAAGGAACCCACATTTTTGTCCTTCCCGACAAAGAAACGGCAGCATATTTTCACAATGATCTCGAAAGCCTTTATGGCGAAAAGGATCTGGAATACAGCAAACGAAAGGTGCTCTTTTTCCCGACTTCCTACAAAAGGCCTTACGAAACCGAAAATCCCGACAGCAACAACATCCTCCTCCGCACCGAGGTTATCAACAAAATTCATAAAAAATCGGGTAGTTTTGCCGTAGTGACTTACCCCGAAGCCCTCGCCGAAAAAGTGGTTAACAAATTTGTGGTTTCAAAAAACACGCTCAGAATTCATAAGGGCGAGCAAATTTTGCAGGATGATCTGATTGATGCTTTCGCAGAATTCCAGTTCGACAGGGTTGATTTTGTGACGGAGCCTGGCCAGTTTTCGGTTAGAGGTGGAATTATTGATATTTATTCGTTTTCGAACGATTACCCGTATCGGGTCGAATTTTTTGGCGATGAGATCGATTCACTCCGAACCTTCGATCCCGGCAACCAGCTTTCGCTCACCATCCTCAACGAAATTACGGTAGTTCCAGATTTGCAGAAACGCGAAATCATCACCGAAAGGGTAGCTTTTACTTCGTTTATTCCACAAGATTCATTTTTCTGGATCGACGACGTACAGTTCATGGCCGAACGGATGAATTTTGAACTCGAAAAAGCCGGGGCTTTGTGGGATGCCGGCGTCGGTGGGAAAAAAAATGATGGCTTGTCGGGGATATTCATCAATGGAAACGAGTTTTTCAAAGAGGTGGTCAACTTTAGCATCGTCGAAACCGGGAACCATTTTTTCTTCAGCCCTACCCTCGAAGTTTTTTTCAACAGTCTGCCACAGCCTTCATTTAACAAGGATTTTGAGCTGCTCATCAAAGATATCAGCAACAATACCAACCTCGAAATCCAGAATGTAATCTTTACCAGCAACCCCAAACAATCGGAGCGTTTGCATGCTATTTTGGATGACATTCATTTTAAAGAAGGCAAAAAAAACAAGCTCGATTATCACACTTTAAATCTCCCGATCCACGAAGGTTTTGTGGATCACGATCTCAAAATTGCCTGCTACACCGATCATCAGATTTTTGAGCGTTATCACCGGTTTCATCTCCGTGAAGGGATAAAAGGTAAAGAAGCGATTACGCTGAAAGAGATTTATAATTTGCAGCCCGGCGATTATGTCACGCACATCGATCATGGCGTTGGCCGCTTCGATGGGCTCGAAATGATTGATAACAGCGGAAAAATGCAGGAAGCCATCAGATTGGTTTATCAAAACGGCGACCTGCTCTACATCAGCATTCATTCGCTGCACCGGATTTCTAAATTTGTAGGTAAAGAAGGTATTCCTCCTTCGCTCAATAAGTTGGGCACCAACAACTGGACAAAGCTGAAAGAGCGAACCAAGAAAAAAGTCAAGGATATCGCCAAAGATCTCATCAAACTTTATTCGGAACGCAAAACCACCAAAGGTTTTAGCTTTGCTCCCGACACCTATTTGCAGCACGAACTCGAAGCTTCATTTATTTACGAAGATACACCCGACCAACTCAAAGCCACCCTTGATGTTAAGGCTGACCTGGAAAAAGAATACCCGATGGATCGCCTCGTTTGTGGTGATGTTGGCTTTGGAAAAACCGAAGTTGCCATTCGCGCAGCCTTCAAAGCGGTCACCGACAGCAAACAGGTGGCTGTTCTGGTTCCGACGACCATTCTGGCCTTGCAGCATTTCAAGACTTTCCGCGGACGTCTGCGGAATTTCCCGGCAAGGGTCGAATACATCAACAGGTTTAAAACAAAAGCCGAACAAAACGTCATTCTGAGCGATCTGGCCGATGGCAAAGTTGACATTTTAATCGGGACGCACCGGATAGTGAGCAAAGACATCAAATTTAAAGACCTCGGTCTTTTGATTATTGATGAAGAACAAAAATTTGGCGTTGCCGTAAAAGAAAAACTTCGGCAGATGAAAATCAACGTCGATTCGCTCACCCTTACCGCAACGCCCATTCCGCGCACCTTGCAGTTTTCGCTCATGGGTGCCCGCGACCTTTCGGTAATCAACACACCGCCGCCAAACCGCATGCCCATCCAAACCGAGGTACGTGGTTTCAGTTCCGAGGCTATCCGCGATGCCATCAATTATGAGGTTTCACGAAACGGGCAGGTATTTTTTGTGCATAATCGCGTTCAGAATATTGTGGATGTTGCCGATATGATAAAAAAATTCTGTCCCGGAGTTAAGGTCGGAATTGGGCATGGGCAAATGGAAGGCCATAAATTGGAAGAGGTGATGCTCGATTTTATCGAGGGCGATTACGACGTTTTGGTTGCCACCACGATCATCGAAAACGGCCTCGACATCCCGAACGCCAACACCATCATCATCAACGATGCGCAAAATTTCGGCCTCAGTGAGATGCACCAGTTACGCGGACGTGTGGGCCGTTCCAACAAAAAAGCCTTCTGCTACCTGCTCGCTCCGCCACTTTCGACACTTACCACCGAAGCCCGGAAACGATTAAAAGCCATCGAAGAATTTTCGAATCTCGGCAGCGGTTTCAACATTGCCATGCGCGACCTCGATATCCGTGGCGCCGGAAACCTGCTTGGCGCCGAACAAAGCGGCTTTATCTCCGAAATAGGGTATGAGATGTACAATAAAATTCTCGATGAAGCAATGTTTGAACTTCGTGAAGAAGCGTCAAAAGATGATATAGATCTGGAACCTGACCATGTTTATGTGAAGGATTGTCAGATAGAAACCGACATGGAAATCCTGATTCCAAACGATTATATTTCGGCCACCACCGAAAGGCTGAGCCTTTACAAGGAACTAGACAATATCGAGACTGAAACAGAACTTCAGAAATTTGAAATGCGTCTGATCGACCGCTTTGGCCCTCTGCCCGAACCCGCCCTCGAACTTTTACAAACCATCAGGCTAAGATGGCTGGCACGAAGGATTGGGTTTGAAAAACTTTTACTTAAAAATGAGCGGCTCATCGGGTATTTTACCGGAAGCGAAGACTCAAATTATTTCCAGTCGGACGCATTTACTGCTGTTCTGAATTTCATCAAAAACAATCCCCGTGCCTGCAAAATGCGCGAAACCAAGGAAAAACTGAGCATCGTTTTCGAGAGGATTACAAATGTCGAACGAGCCATTAAAAGTCTTCAACCCATGGAGGCTTCAAAAACCTGATTTTGCTACACGATTAAAAGTAACAACCTTTGGCCATTTTGAAAACGAAAATTTCCCAGGAGTAAAAAAGGGATTTATTGGGTTTGTCTGATGAAAAATATTTCGTTATTTATGAAAAAATCCAAAGAGTTTTCGCGTACTTTGTTAGGCCGAAAATCAGGCAGTAAACCCTACTTGATATCCTTTGACCGATTTCAAACATTTGACACTTTTATCAATTTGCTGTCTTTTGTTTGATTTTGATTTCCTTTACATTCTAAAACTAAAAAGCCTTGGCAAAAGATATTCAAAATAAAACGACTAAAAAAGGAATTCAAAAGAAGAGAATGATTTTCCAGAGTTGAACAGATTGAATTCTAACGACAACCTACTTTTCCTAACTGATGAATAACACAGCCCACCTATAAAAACCCGGTAATAATAAACCTTCAAATTAAAGCCCAGCCATAACCTTGCCTTTCCCTTGAAAAAAAACTTAAGGTTTTGAGAGAAAATCCAAAGAGTTTTCGCGTACTTTGTTTGGCCAAAATTCAGGCAGTAATTCACATCAAAACATCAAAAAAAAGAAGAAAAATGCATATTGACAGAATCGAACTTCGCCATATAAAAATGGTACTTGTAAGCCCTTTTGTAACCTCGATGGGCACCGAATACGATGAAGAACACATCATCGTTCGTGTTGACGCCGACGGAGTAACCGGCTGGGGCGAGAGTGTAGCCGAAGGCACACCTTTTTACTCCTACGAAACAGTTACAACCGCCTGGCACATCCTGCAGGATTTTTTAATTCCTTCGATTTTAGGGAAAGACATTGCAAGCGTGGATGAAGCCATTGCTGCCTATTCCAAAGTTCGCGGCCACATGATGGCAAAAGCCGGACTGGAAGCGGCATTGTGGGATGCCTTCGCAAAATCGAAAAACATTTCATTATCGAAAATGCTTGGCGGAACACGTGATAAAATTGATGTTGGCGTAAGTATCGGGATTCAGTCGTCGGTTGAAGGACTGCTGAAAAAGGTTGAAGGCTACAATGCCGAAGGCTATAAACGGATTAAGATAAAAATTGCTCCCGGTCTCGACATGCAGTTTGTTGATGCACTTCACAGGGAATTTCCGGGCCTGCTTTTGCAGGTTGACGCAAACTCTGCCTACACTTTGGGCGACATCGGTCTTTTCAAAAAGATGGACGATTACAACCTTTCGTTAATCGAGCAACCGCTGGGTTATGAAGATATTTATGACCATTCAAAATTGCAGCGCGAACTCAAAACACCGATTTGCCTCGACGAAAGTATCCATTCACTCGACGATACCCGCGCAGCCATCGAACTCGACAGTTGCCGGATTATCAATATCAAGCCCGGCCGTGTTGGCGGATACACCGAATCGATACTGATACACGATTATTGCCAGAAAATGAACATACCCGTGTGGCATGGCGGAATGCTGGAATCGGGAATCGGGCGTGCCGGTAATGTAGCGCTGGCTTCACTTCCCAATTTTATCCTTCCGGGAGATATTTCGGCAAGCAAAAGATATTATGTCGAAGATATCGTTGATCCTGAGTTTGTGGTCAACCCAGACGGAACGATGGATGTTCCGCAAGGACCAGGAATTGGCGTGGAAGTAAACATGAAAATGCTAGAAAAAGTTACGGTCAGGAAACAGACTTACAAAATCTGAAAATGAAAAAGCCTGGCTTATTTTTCCTGCTTTTTTTAGTTTGGACGACGGCACTTTTTTCGCAAAAGGATAACACCATTTCAAAAAGCGATTTCCCGGGAACGCTTTCTTTCCTTGCTTCCGGCTGGATGGAAGGCCGCGAAGCCGGTGCAAGAGGCGGTTTTATAGCGGCTGATTATATTGCTTCGATGATGGAAAATTACGGTTTAAGGCCTTACGGCGATAATGAAACCAGTAAGAATATCAACAGACAAAGCTACTTCCAGGATTTTGAAGTCATCCGCTACAAAACCGAAAATGCATCCTTGTCGTTGATTTCCAAAACGGCTTCCTCCAAATTCGAATTTCAGTTTATACCAAAAATTGATTTTGAAGTCGAAACAGGGCCAAACTCAATGGTGGCAGAGGCTCCGCTGGTTTTTGCTGGTTATGGTATCAGTGCTCCGGATAAGGGTTACGATGATTACAAAAGGTTAGATGTAAAAGGCTGCATTGTCGTTGTTCTGAAAGGTTTTCCGGGACATGCCGACACCACCTCGGCAGGCTGGAAAAAGTTTGGAAAAAGCCATGAAGATTCAGATATTTTGAAAACATCCAAACTTAAAACCGCAGTAAAACAGGGTGCAATCGCTGTTCTTGAAGTTTTTCCTGATGGCAGTTTTAAGCCTTCCAAAAATGAAATTGCAAATCTTTCCGTGGTTCAGTCAGCCATGAAAGCCGAAAATCCGGATGATTCGGAATATGAAGATTTTTCGCACCTCTTAGCTGCCGATACAAGCCTTCCGGCTATACCATGCTTCATAATTTCGTCAAAAGCAACCAACGAAATATTTAAAGGAACTGGGGTCAATTTCGCTGATACTGAAAAAAAAGCTGCTAATTCCCTCGAAACTTCTTCGGTTCCATTAAAAGATAAAATGGCCGGTTTCGCAATTACCGTAAAACCGGAATCAATAATGGTTAGAAATGTTTTAGGTTTTATTCAAGGTTTAGATAGCACCAGAAGCATCGTAGTTGGCGCTCATTACGACCATCTCGGAGTAAGGGATGGCCGCATTTACAACGGCTCCGACGACAATGCATCAGGTACAGCCGGGATGCTGACACTTGCCAGATACTGGGCATCTTCAACCGAAAAACCTGCCTGCAACATCATTTTTGCAGCCTGGACTGCCGAAGAAAAAGGTTTGCTGGGGAGTAGTTATTTTGTTCAGAATCCAGAAATTAACAACGGCAAAATTTCGCTCTACATTAATTTTGATATGATTTCGCGAAGTGCGCCGGAGGATTCCTCAAAACTGATTGTGAGCGTTGGAACGGTAAAAGGCAGCGACAGTTTGAAAAACCTCGCCTTTAAAAATAACAGCAAACTTGCCCGGCCATTTACACTCGATTTGTGGGAATGTTCGGAAAACGGCGGCAGCGATTATGCTTCTTTTGCTGCAAAGCAAATTCCGGTGATGACTTTCTTTTCAGGATTTCACGATGATTATCATTCACCACGCGATATTTCAGCGAAAGCTGACCTGGACAAAATGGCCGCTATTTTAAATCTTGCCAACAATTGTCTTTTGGAATTTATCGGAAAGTAATTGGTTTTTCAACCCTGACAGGGTTTGGAACCCTGTCGGGACTTGATTTTCCTATCTTTCATAAGTTCCTTTTTTCAATAAAACGCCATCCTCAATCACCAGTTTGCCCATCGCAAACATCGAAACAATTTTAAAATCTTTATCCAAAATCAGCAAATCGGCATCCATACCGGGCTGGATTTTGCCTTTGCTTTTGAGTTTAAGAATTTGAGCCGGATTGGAGGTTACAACTTTGAGTGCGGTTTCGAGTGGAATTTTTTCGGTTAAAACAGCATCGCGCAATTCGACCAGATTAGAAGCCGGAAGCCCGGTTTCCATCGTTACCAGTTCACCGGTCACAGGGTCAAAGCCTGGCAACGAGCCACAGGCATCCGAAGTAAATGTGATATGCTCAATCGGAACACCTGCTTCAAGCAACAATCGAACGGCTGTAGCTGGTTTAATTTCCTCATCCTGATAGTAAGGGTACGAACTAGTTGTGATATCAACATAGCCTTTCAAACCGTACGTTTTGGCATCTTCAAAAATATAATCGTTGCGGTTGATGTGCGTAGGGAAAAACTGCCTGAAGGTTAATTCGCTCTTTTCGACTGCCTGATAAATCGGGCGGAACGGGTCTTTTGCATCGCCCAGGTGGATGTTTACAATCCCGGCGCTTCCGCTGATCATGCCTGCAACCCTTGCGTGGCCAGCAATTCTGATCAACTCATCGATGGTTGGCCCCGAAGAGCGGTGATCGGATAAAGCAACTTCGCCAACGCCGATAACTTCTTCAATCAGTGCTATATCACGGGCAAAATCGCCGGTGATACTGGGCGTAGGAACCTGGTAGGCACCGGTGTACATCCAGGCCGAAACACCTTCGGCCCTTAACGCTTTTACTTTCATGAGCACACTTTCGACACTTCGCGTAAAACCATCTGTGCCAAGACAACCAACAACGGTTGTAACGCCGGCCATGAGCATATCACTCAACAACAATTCCGGTGTGCGGCTGGCCGGGCCACCTTCGCCACCAGCGCCGGCAATATGAACGTGGGCATCAATAAAACCAGGAACCAGATAATTGCCGGAACCATCAACAATTGTAACCTCTGAATTTTCGGGAAGATTAATTTCGTCTTCGATGGTTAGAATTTTAGAGGCGGCTATTAATACATCTTTGCGCCCTAAACTTTCGGGGGCAAATATTTCGACATTTTTTATGAGTGTGAGCATTTTGTTTTTTGTTAAAAGTAAAATATTTTGTTCAAGTTAGTATTTGATTAATCTACAGGCCGTTACTAAGGTTTACACAACCTGACCCGATTATCAGGATTCAATTTTCGATAGATGGTTTTTTTTAATGTCCCAACATAGTACACGTTATTATTTCGTGTACCAGATTCTTGTGTTTTGGTGTACGAATATAAAATTATGCGACATGTTGGGAAGTATTATTTTAAACCTTTTTTAAGCAAGTTGTAAAGATTTGAATTGATGTAAATTATTTCTTTGCCTTTTTGCAACGATTCTAAAACGCCTAATTCCACAAGGTAATTAAGATATCGCGAAGCTGCCTTTCGTTCGATATGAAGATTAGCTACCAAAAATTCGTTTTTACAGTAAGGATGGATGAAAAGTTGTTCAACTAAATCTTTAGAATAGATCCTGGGTAATTTTTCCTGTATCAATGTTTGGCTTTGTTTGAAAAGATGATTGATTTCTGAAATTTGTTTGAGTGTTTCTAAAGCAGTTATTTCAATTCCTCTTAAAACAAATAATATCCAACCTTCCCAATTGTTTTTTGTTCGGACTTCTTGTAAAAGTCGGTAATAATCTCCTTTATTTTTAATGATAAAAGAACTAAGATAAAGTACAGGTTCATCAAGCAAACCTTTTAAGATTAAGTAAAGAACATTTATAATTCGCCCCGTTCTGCCATTACCATCGTAAAAAGGATGAATACTTTCAAATTGATAGTGTTGAATAGCTAATTTTATCAAGGGTGAAACATCATCTGAATCATCGTTCAGATAGTCTTCCAAGTTTTTCATCAAATTACTGATAGTTTCAAAATTGTCAGGAGGTGTATAAATTACTTCATTGGTTAAATCATTTACTAACGCTGTTCCTGGCAGTTTTCGGATGCCTGCTGTGTTTTCTTCCAGTTCCTTTTGAATATCAATAATTCCATTAGTATTTAAAAATCCTCTTTCCTTTATCAATTGGGTTCCCAATAATAAAGATTCTCTATATCGCAGGACTTCTTTGGTAGCAATATCAGGTTTTACCGACTTGGCGTAAAGTGCTTGATATAGTTTATCTTGTGTAGTGATAACATTTTCAATTTCAGAACTTGCCTGTGCTTCTTTTAATACGATGGCATTGATTAAGATATTTGGATTAGGTAAAGTTTTAGCAAGTCCTTTTAATTCAGCTAATGCTACGGCAGATTTACTTACCTGCTTTAATACACTTATTGTTTCGACCAGAGTTTGGGCTGGTGGCAAAAGTGGCAAATTATTGAAAGCTTTTTCCGTTTTTTGGGACATAACACTTTATTGTTTGTTAATGTTAATACAAGTTCATAACGAATTTTTTTTCATCCAAAGTTAAAAATAATAATAGCAATGTTGTTCACTTTTAGACAAAAAAGCATCTTTTCGGATTACATCTCCAACAGTCAAAATTTTAGAGGCGGCTATTAATACATCTTTGCGCCCTAAACGTTCGGGGGCAAATATTTCGACATTTTTTATGAGTGTGAGCATTGCTAATTTTTTTTACGCAAAAGTAACATTGTTAGCCAATTTTGAAATTTTGGCTTCACAAAAATCTGAATGAAAACCGGAATTGTATCGAAACTTAATTTAGAAAAAGAAAAAACTATTATTCATCAGCGAAAACTCACACATTTGCTATAAGTTTGGGGCATGAAAACTAATCATCAAATCATGGGAAAAATGGGGGAAAAATATTTTTGGGTATTCTTAAACTTCATTGTTTTTGCTTTTTTATTTTCAGGTTTTGAAACGTTTTCGCAGGGACGAATGCTGATTGTTGGCGGTGGCAGCGAAAAAAACGGGGCTTCCAGTTGGAGCACACCGGCATACCGTTGGGCCGGCGAAGGAAAAAAAGTAGCTATTGTCGGAACTTCCACGGGCAGCCTCGCTCCATATTTTACACAACAATGTGGCGCCATTTATGCCAAAGAATTTGCCATTGCTACCCACGACAGTGCCGATAGCCAGGCTACATACGATACATTGGCTGCTTACGATGTAATATTTTTCAGGGGTGGCGACCAGTGGGAATATTACGATTTGTACCGGGATACAAAACTTCAGGAGGCCGTAAATTTTGTTTTTGCCAAAGGTGGAGTTATTGCAGGGACTTCGGCTGGCATGCACATCCTTTCTTCGATTGTTTTTACGGCCGAAAATGGCACCGTTTATCCGTACGAATGTATCGAAAATCCAAACAACCAATATGTAACGCTGGCCAACGATTTTATGAACCTGGTACCGGGATTTGTTTTTGACACACATTTTGCCGAACGGGGACGCTTTGGCCGTCTGGTGGGTTTTCTGGCCAATTACAGCCTGAATCAGAATGTTGCAATTACCGGACTGGGAATGGATGACATGACCTGCATGACCATTGATGAAAATGGCCTGGGGACGGTTTTTGGCACAGGTTGCGCCAACATCTACGAGGATGGAAGCACCTATTCGTTGAATGGCACAAAACTGCTGGCCGACTACATCAACATTGTTCAGTTGCTGCAAGGTTGCACCTATAATTTTACTACCGGTCAGGCCGGATTTGAAACGCTTAACCGGCAAATAAATACATCGCAGCTTGAGGAAACCGGAAATTATACCATTCTGGCAAGCGGTGGCAGTACCCTGTCGAATAATCAATCCATGCTCAACGACCTGGTTAACCTGTCGGGATCGCAAACTGCCGAAATTCTTCTGCTCACAGGCGACACCGGTCTGGCAGCCGGCTTTAAAGATAAACTTATCGAACTCGGTTCAGCAGGAGTTACTGTTTTTGAAGCCAATCAACAAACCGGCAATGACCCTGATTTAGCAACAAGGATAAATCAGGTAACAAAAATCTTGTTTCTTAAAAACGATTATCCGGTATTTCAGCAATTCATGGCAACGCCAAATGGTGCGCTTCTTTTACAAAAGCTAAAAAGTGATGGCATGATTTCGGCCTTTGCCGGAGCCGATGCCCGCTTTGCCGGTAAAACGGTCATCGAAAATTATCTTACTCCCAACGCTGCCTATTATGCCGAACTCACTTTTGGAAACGGGCTTTCGCTGCTTCAACAAACAGTAATCATGGCCGACACTTACCTCGACAACGACATTTACGAAAACACCGCTGTTTCTGTCCCTTACGTGATGGCAAAAGACACACTCAAATATGGCATCTGGCTTACAAACCATAACTACATGAAGTTTACGCCTGTTGATGATAAAACCACACTAACCGGATTTGGAACTGCTCCGGTGATGATTGTGGCAAACAGTGGAACACTTGCAGGTTTTTCCACTCAGACTTCCACCGGAAATACGGCCATATTACCGCGCATGATAGCTGGTTTTGAACATCTTCAACTTTCGCTCATTGATTACACCACACCTTTCGTGATGGGAAATGCACAACCCGCCGGGATTGGCGATATTGTGGGCAGGGCAAAGGCTGTGATAACTCCAAATCCTGTGCGCAACCAATTACATTTTACCTGGAAATACGGGAACTGTCGTTGGGAGATAATTACCGCCGATGGCCGGAACGTTTTGTTCGGTTTTTCAACTGATGATACCAGACAAATTGAAGTTTCGATGCTTAAACCAGGTTTTTATATCTTAAAACTGACTGAGAAAAGTGAAGGACAGACATCTTCAACAAAATTTATTATTGAGTAAATCCAAGAATTATCATTCGATTAATTGACTATGAACAAATTAAAATTCATGATTTTCATAACAGCGCTGCTGATTTTTAATGCTGCAAAAAGTCAGGACTTGCCTTCGGGAAGCCTTGTAATTGTCGGTGGCGGTTTGGAACCTGACAACAAAAGCGTTTACAATCAAATGATTGATCTTGCCGGTGGAGCCGAAAAAGCATCATTTGCTGTGATTCCTTCGGCAAGCGGGGTTTCGGTGCAGTCGTTTGTCAGTTTTCAGAAAACTTTAATTTCTTATGGTGTAAAATCCGAAAACATCCATCTGATAAGTATTGCGATGGTTGACGACGACAGCACCACTACTGTTGACGAGGCAACCTGGAAAAACAATGGAAATAATGCCGGTTTGGCCGGGATTGTAAAAGGATGTTCGGCAGTGTGGTTTACCGGCGGCGACCAGTTGCGCACCATCAAAACACTTGTCAATCCTGATGGCTCAAAAACATTGGTACTTCAGGCTGTTTGGGATGTTTTTGAAAATGGTGGCGTTGTTGCAGGATCGAGTGCCGGGGCTGCCATTATGAGCGAAGCCATGATTGGCGGCGGAAACAGCATTGCCGCGCTTACGCACGGGGTTATCCCTTTTAACATGGATGAGGAAGTTCCCGAAGGCGATGGTTTGCTTTTGACCAAAGGCCTGGGATTTTTCCCGCTCGGCATTGTTGACCAGCATTTTAGCCAGAGAGCCAGGATTGGGCGGCTTATCACGGCACTATTTCACGAAAAAAGCAGGTTTAACCTGGGTTTTGGCGTCGACGAAAACACAGCGCTCATCTACAACGGCAAACAAAAAATCCTGAAAGTAGCCGGAGCGTCTGGAGTTACGATCATCAATACCGCCACGGCGACCATTTCGTACGTTCAAAACCTTCCCAAAATCGAAAATCTTAACGTAAGTTATCTGGAAGATGGCGATGTTTATGATTTTACAACGGGTAAAATTATCCCATCTGAAGGCAAAAAGCCAACCCGTGGAAACGAATATTACAACATCGGAAATCCGGGACAGGCAGGCGTTTTTTCGAGCTATTCGTCTGATTTTAAAGATTTGATAACTAAAAATCTGATGGATAATAAAGGTGCCGAAAAGGTTAACAATCTAAGTTTTTACAAAGAAGATTCAGGCTTCATGGTGACTCTCGTGAAAACCCCCGAAAGTGAAGGCTTTTACACCGATAAGCCAGGTGGTGAAGATCATTTTACCGTCACAAATATACTGATGAATATTACGCCGGTTCAGATTTCGATTACACCTTTAAAGTAAAACAAACATCAATGTTAAAACATTCAAGAAATGAGTTTCCCGAAACAAAACCTAACAGGTCTTTGAGACCTGGTAGGTTTAAACCGGACTATTTGCTTGCCTTTGGGGCATTAGAAGGAAATTTAAGTTTCATAAACAACCTCAGATCCAAATAATTTTATCTTTGTAATAAATTCAATTTTTCAATCAGGTTATCGTAACAACCTTACGAAACCAGGCATAAACTAAATTTTATTTTTATGAGAAAACGCTACATTTTTTTACTGATGTTTACCATTTTCATCAGTACCATCAAAGCACAGGAAATTCCGGTTAGCGGGACGGTGACTTCGGCCACCGATGCACAGGCCATACCCGGAGTTACCGTTGTGATTAAAGGCACTGCCCGTGGCACTGCGACCGATTTAAGCGGTAATTATACCATTAATGTCCCGTCAGACGGAACGCTGGTATTTTCGTTTGTCGGCTTCCAGAAACAGGAGGTGCTTGTTAACGGGCAAAAGAAAATTGACATCGTTCTGGCCGAAGAAAAATTTGACCTGGGCGAAGTGGTCGTTGTTGGTTATGGCACCGACAGTAAAAAACTGATTTCCGGATCAATTGATCTTGTGGGTGCAGAGGAAATCAAGAACATCCCCGTCCGCACCATTGATGGTGTTTTACAGGGACGAACTGCAGGTATGTCGATCAGTCCAAACTCAGGAACTCCGGGCGGACAGCCGACCATAAAATTAAGAGGTGGCAGTTCGATCAATGCCAGCAATCAGCCGCTTTTTGTAATTGATGGTATTCCTGCAATCAGCGGATCTTATGGTCAGGTGAGTATGAGCGGCCAGGAAATCAGCGCTTTGTCCGACCTTAATCCAAACGATATCGAAACGATTACCGTTTTGAAAGACGCGTCTGCTACAGCTATTTATGGTTCACGGGCATCGAACGGCGTAATTCTGATCACCACCAAAAAAGGAAGTTATCAAAAAACCACAGTGTCGCTTAACACGAATTATGGCTGGCAGCAGCTCCCACCCGAAAGGTTGCTGGACCTGATGAATGCAGCACAATATAACGAATACGCCGGCACCAACATTCAGGGAATCGACACCGATTGGATGAGTGAAGTGCTGCAGGTTGCTCCCACCACAAACACCGAGTTGTCGGTAAGCAGCGGTAATGATAAAACACGGATATTTATTTCGGGCAGCTATTATAAACAGGATGGCGTGATAAAAGGATCGTCTTACGACCGTTACAGCGGACGGTTAAATGTTGATCAGAAATTACTTAAAAATCTGACCATCGGAGGAGGAGTTTCGATAACTTATTCGAAAAATGAGCGTATCGAAGGTGACGCAACACTTTACGGCCCTTTGCCCAATGCCATGTCGATTCCGGCAATTTACCCGGTTTACACTCCAGACGGCAAATATGATGAAAGTCATTTTTATGCAAACCCGGTGGCCATAGCCAACGAAGCCATTAACCATGCTTACACCAACCGTACCAACGGAAATGTTTACCTCGAATACAAGTTTTTAAACGGCTTCACCTTTAACTCAAAATGGGGCGCTGATATTTACAGTCTCCGCGAACATAGTTACGACCCCGTAACCGAGCGTCAGGGGGCAAAATATAATGGTTTGGGTATCGAAGGAACAAGTTATGTAAGCAATCTCATTGCGACCAACATTCTTCAATATGCAAAATCAATCGACGACAAGCATAATATTGAAGCGCTGGCAGGATACAGTTTTGAAAAATATGCAAGCAGAAGCACTTACATCGATGCCGTTGATTTTCCAAACGAAAACTTTCAATACATCGCCTCAGCGGGTACCATCCGCGCAGCATCTGCCTCAGCCCTCAACAGGGGTTTAAATTCTTTCTTCGGCCAGGTGAAGTATAATTATAAATACAAATACATCTTTTCGCTGACCGCCCGTGCCGATGGTTCATCAAAATTCGGTGAAAACAACAGGTATGGCTATTTCCCTGCTGTTTCGGTTGCATGGAGAGCTTCTGAAGAAATTTTTATGAAACCCATCAAGGTAATCAGTGACCTCAAATTCAGAGTAAGTTACGGATTAACCGGTAACGATGGTATTGGCGATTTTGCCTCTTTGGGTTTGTACGGCGGTGGCTACAATTATGGTGGAAAGTCGGGGACTGCACCTATCCAGTTGCCCAATCCGGACCTGAAATGGGAAAGCACCGCACAAACCGGATTTGGTTTTGACCTTGGATTATTGGCTGACCGCATTAACTTAAATGCAGATTTCTATTTTAACAAAACCAAAGACCTGCTTTTAGACCGGCCAATCCCGCCATCATCAGGTTTTACTGCCATAACCTCAAATATCGGAACGCTTCAGAACAAAGGACTTGAGTTGATTTTAAATGCACTCGTTATCGACAAGACCTTTAAGTGGAATCTCTCGCTCAATTATTCGGCAAACCGTAATGAAGTTACCAGTCTTTACGAAGATCAACCGATTGATGACCTGGGACGCGGCGGAAACAGGGTTGAAGTTGGCGAACCCATCGGTATTTTCTACGGTTATCGTTGTCTGGGTGTTGACCCCACAACCGGAAATCTTGTTTATGAAGATGTTGATAAAGATGGGCAGATTACTTCAGCCGACCGAACCAAAACCGGCGATCCAAATCCTGATTTTATGTATGGGGTTACCAACGTTTTTACCTACAAAGCACTCGAACTTTCTGTATTTCTTCAGGGAACCTATGGAAACGACATTTACAACGGAACCATGCTTTATCTTGGAAACCTGACCGCCGAAGATAACCAGATTACCAAAATGCTTGACCGGTGGAAACAACCCGGCGATATTACCGATGTGCCAAGGATTGGTGATCAGTTGACCTCATCACGGTTTCTGGAAGATGGCTCGTTTATGCGAATCAAAAATGTAACGCTTGCCTACAACTTTACCAAAAGTCAGCTCGACAAGGTTAAAATCAAATCAGCCAAGCTTTATGCCTCGGTTCAGAACCTCTATACTTTTACCGAATACAGCGGCATGGACCCTGAAGTGAATTATTATGGTGCCAGCAATGTAATCATGGGTACCGATTTTTTCACATATCCGCAATCGCGCACCATCTTAATTGGTTTAAATCTTGGTTTTTAATACTTAAAATACACCGAAAATGAAAAAGATAACATATTTTCTGATAATCATCATTGCACTTACATCCTGTGCAAAAGTATTAGATGTCGATCCTACGCAATCCATTTCACCTGAAGAAGCACTAAAGGATAAAACCGGAATCGAAAGGGCTATCAACGGATCATACAGCACTTTGCAGTACGTTGGTTCGTATGGTCGTTACCAGGTTATTGTCAGCGATCTTGCGGCTGACAACCTCGACTGGATTGCCACAAGTGTTGACTACAGCGAGTTTGCAGCAAACGACATCAATGCCGGCAATTCGATCATCGATGGAATCTGGACTGCAAACTACGACGGCATCAACCGTGTAAACAATGTGTTGTACAAACTACCCGAAATTCCTGATGCAACAGCGGCCGAAAAAGCCGTTTTTGAAGGCGAGGCTTTGTTTTTAAGAGCATTGTTTCATTTTAACCTGGCAAACTTTTTTGGTGGTGTGCCCATCAAAACTATGCCAACACTCGATTTGAGCAATATCGACCAGGCCAGAAATACAGCCGATGAAGTGTATCTGCAGGTTATTGAGGATTTAAAAATTGCTGTCGAACAACTACCGGAAAGCATTGAAGCAGGCCGTGCAAGTTCATTCAGTGCCACCGCTTTATTGGCCCGTGTTTATCTCACCCGTTTCCATACTTCCGGCAACCAGGAAATGGCCACCAAAGCTATCGCAATGGCTGACACTGTGATAGTAGGAGGTGACTTTATCCTTGCACCTAATTATGCCGACCTGTTTAATGGGAACAACACCGAACCCATTTTCCAGGTGGTTTTTGATGCCCAGAACTACAACAGGCTGGCACAGAATTTCTTCCCGATCAGTCTGTCAGGGTTATATATCATTGCTCCTTCGCCTGGTTTTATGACAAGTTTTGATTCGATTGACTCGGTTCGATTTGTAAATTCTGCTTTGACCGATTCTGAAAACAAACCTTTCTGTTTTAAATACCGCGATATCGTTACCGGAACCGACAGAGTTTTAGTATTGCGGCTTGCCGAGATGTACCTGATCAAGGCTGAAGCACTGGCTTACACCAATGGTGATATTGAGGAAATCAAATCCAATATTAACGTTATCCGCACCCGTGCAGGCTTACCCAATACCGAAGCTAACGATATTGAATCGTTAAAACTGGCTATCGAAAACGAACGCCGTCACGAATTCGCTTTTGAAGGACAACGCTGGCAAGATCTGGTCAGGACCAAACGTGCCGTTCCTTTATTGGGTATCAGTGAACTGGCTACCGTGTTCCCGATTCCGCTCAGCGAAATGCAAACCAATAAAAAAATGACCCAAAATGATGGCTATTAATCATTCTCAAACCTTTAAAAGAATTATAAATATGAAAAGGAATATTATTTACATCATCATGCTTTTTCTTGCCGTTATTGTATCAAATTCCTGCACGAAATACGAACTTGGAAATCCACTTCCAAGCACTTATGCCGATTTCAGCGAAACCATCAGCAATGAGAGTTACGCGCCTTGTGAAGTAACATTTACAAATAAATCGATTAACGCAACAGGGTACTTATGGAATTTTGGCAATGGACTTACCTCCACCGAAGAAAACCCAACAGCGCAATATGCAACCCCTGGCTTGTACACCGTTACACTTACCTGTACCGCGCCAAACGATCTGCACTACAACCAGGTGGTAAAATCGAAGGTTATCAATATTAAGGATATTACCGCCGGATTTACACAGGTACTCTATTACACCACCCGCACCACCGGACCAGGTAGCGTTTATTTTGTGGTTTTAAATGATGAAGCACCGTTACTTCAGGAATTTGAACCTACCGACTATATGACCCGGCCATACGGCATCGCGGTTGATACTGTGAACAGTAAAGTTTATGTTACCGATTATTCGGTGCAATGTATTTACCGTTTTGATGCTGATGGTAAGAATCCTTTAAGAATACTCGACGCCAGTGTTCCCGGTCAGGAAATCGTTGGCGATGCTGAAGGAATTTTTATTCATGAGGGTAAAATTTACTGGGGCAGAAGCGGCGGCATTTACCGTGCAAATCTTGATGGATCCAGCGCTGAAGCCTATATTACCACCGGAATTGAATACCCGCTTGATATGAGTTTTAATGCCGGAACAGGAAAAATCTACCTGGCCAACGATAAAGACGCCAACAGCGGTGGAATATTTGAAGTAAATATTGATGGCAGCGGTTACACCGAAATTGTTCCTGATGTTGATGGAACAGGGATTGAAGTAGATTTTAAAAACGGGGTTATCTATATTGCTGGTTATGCTTCGGAAGGCACACTCATTACCGAATTCGGGATTTATTCATGCAAACTGGATGGTTCTAACCTGGCAAAAATTGGCGATTACGGGGCAAAAGCAACCTGGGGAATGGCTTTGGATTTAAAGAGAGACAAGCTATTCTGGGCTTTCAAAAATTCAAACAGCAATCCGGATGGGAAAATAGTGCGTTCCAACCTGGATGGTTCGAGCCCGGAAGATTGGATTGTTGATATTAACCCGGTTGCAATGACTGCTGCCTGGGTGAAATTGTAATGAAACGCTGAAATAAAAAGGCTGTCTCAAATGTTTTAAAACGCAAAGAACACAAAGAAAGACGCAAAGGGCCGCAAAGACAACACATTGAAATAATAATCTTTGCGGTTCTCTGCGATACAACTCTGCGATTCTCTGCGGTTAAATATTGAATTTTGAGGCAGCCTCTTTTTTATGCAGGTATGATGACCGTTTTTGATGACCGTTTTTCTTACCAGCTTTCGTCATTTCGTTAAGTTGATAGTATGGTGCGCTGCACCTTTGAAATCAACTTGTTGAGGCTTCTCTAATAATATTACGGTACGCTGCACCTTTGAAATTAATCAGATGACAATCCTCTATCAATATGATGGTGCGCTGCACCAACTATTTGAGGCATCCTAATCACGAAAGGCAAGCCACAGCGTGGCGTATCTCGTTTTAAATTTTAAACGCTGACAGGACCTGCGGACGCTGTCAGGTTTTTTCGTAATTGATGAAGCTAATTTTTTGATGTTTTTCTGCCATAATTCCGGTGGTCTGCAACTGTAAGGTGCTGCATCATAAAACCACAAGCCAAGCCACGGCGTGGGGTAATATTGATAGCCAAAAATGATGATCACGGTTTTAAAAGTTTCTTTAACAATAAGGTTTCCGCTTTTATCATGAAAACCTTGAATAATCAACTATCCAGGCAATTTTTTATATCGCGTGTTGGGCGGTCGTCTTTTTTCAAATCTTGTTTATCAATTTTAGTGTTTTCAGGTCGTAAAGGTGTATTTCGTTTTTGTCTGTCTTGTCGTATTTGTTATTGTTGTTCGTGTCGTAATGTCCTGTAACTACAATAGTTCCTGTCAACTTATTAACTGTCCAGGTCCTTACAAAAAACTTGTTGTCTGTCAGTTGAGTTTTTACTTTACCGTCTGGCGATAAAATAATGATTTGTGTCGGGTCATTCCAGTCAATTCCGTTTTTTCCGTTCAAGTCAACAGTCCTTGCAGAAACAATGATTACATTTATATTTAAACTGTCAAGTTTTATTTGTTCAGGTTTTCCTATTCCGGCATCTTTAGGAAATTCAACCTGATTTGTCTCGCCAGTCCTGGTGTTTATGAATAATAGGTATCTGCTATTTGTTTCAAGCATTTTACCCCAGTTCTCAATTGAAGCAATTACGTATTCTGTCCCAACAACTTCAGTCAGTTTGTTGAAGTGAACGTAATTATATTTGTCCTGTCCGTAGGATGTCAGGCTTATTGTTGTTAGAATGATAAAAAATATTCTTTTCATTGACAGTCTTTTTATTTTTGGGATTGTCGTCTTTTAAGTTGGCGCATCACATTTGGTTGTATGGCTAGTGGCGGTTTGCGGGCTGCGACATTGTCCACCGTTACAAACCTTGTTGCCGGGCAATAGTTTCCAACCTCCACAGTCCACACCATTTGTTATAATGTGTGTTGCGGCACGTTTTTTCTTAAGGTGTCTGGATTTATTTGGATTTGCCCTCCGACTGCTCTTAGAACTTTCATAATGGTCTCAAATTGAGGCTTGGCGCCATCAGATAAAGCTTTGTATAAACTTGGTCTGCTTAATCCGGTTTCTTGAGCAATTTTTGTCATTCCTATTGATTTTGCAATATGTCCGATTGCTGTAATTAAATCGGAATCATTTCCTTCTGCCAAAACAGCATTAAGATATTCTGCAATCATTTCGTTACTTTCCAAATAGTCCGCTATATCAAATTTTGAAGTTTCCATTTCTCTACTTTTTAATTCTTTTTAAAATCTCTTTTGCCTTTTCAATGTCTTTCTGTTGCGTTGATTTATCTCCACCAATGAGTAGAATAATGATTTTGCCGTCTGATTCATTAAAATATACTCTGTATCCTTTAGCGTAGTCAATTTTTAATTCCCGAATTCCATTGCCAACAGGTTCGCATTCTCCAAAATGTTCATCATTCTCAATCTTTTGAATGCGAAACAATATTTTGGCTTTGGCGCTTAAATCTTTTAGCTTTCTTAGCCATTTGTCAAATTCGTCTGTTTTCTCAATTAAGTACATTTATTGCCATGTATTCATTTGGATACAAATGTAAAAAATCTTTTCTATTCATGTAAGGTTAATGCAAAATTCTACAGGAAAACTCATGACTTCTAAAATGCTCTGGCTATATTTCCTTAAAATGTACCACAACGTTTTGCGTATTTGATGTGTTTGGTAGTTTGAAACTGCTTCATTGTTCCACGATAGTAAAGCTTTCAGAATTCGATACCCCATTGCTGGGACTAAATTGAGTACCGGTCGTTTCCCATTACTTTAATTTTTTACAAAAACGCCAATTCCTGGTACAATTAAAATTAATTTTCAGGTTTTGCCCGGACAGCCTGGCGCAGTTCCATCCAACCAGGAAAGCCTAAATCAAATCACAACAATCAACCCGCAGCCTTCCGGGCTTTGGCAACTTTGAGTTTTGTGATAATCTCCTTATCCGGCCTGAACTGCATCTTAACTTCCTTTACGCTGGTAAAATTTACATCCTCGGGAGTGTCGTGGCATTCGCTTTTGAACGACAGCGAAAAAATCCCCAGCGGTGGCAGATGAACGCTGTAATTATCCATGAGTAGTTCGGGTACCAAGCTGGCAAACGCCTCCAGGACAGCAATGATATCAACCGAACTCAATGTGGAACGGTCAGAAATGATGTCACTTATTTTCCTGAAATCAGCTTTTTGTCGCTTATCAGGTCGGGCAATAAATTTTACTTCTCCACCCTGGTTCAGGTGGCTCTTAACAGGCGAAACCTTGTAAATTAAGTTCATTTGATACTATTTTTAGGTACATATTATGCAATTTGCCGCTAACAATCCTCCCGACTGTAAGCAGATAATTAAATTTACAAAGTCAAAAATAATATTTTAACCAATATCATGAATTATTTTAACCTATGTTATAATATTTTTTAACCAATGTTATTTTACTTTTTGCTCAAGGTTAATTTAATAAAAGGAAAGGTTTCGATAAATAAAAAGTACGCACAGATTTTTACTTTTTAAGCTACAAAAACAATCGAAACAGGTAAGACATTTGGCGGGGAAAAGGAAGTTCCTATTTATTTGTAGTTGTTTTCTAAAGTTCACCATAAAACTCATCCATATTTTGAATCTCTCTTTGAATCTCGTCTGGTTACACCTGCATTATTCTTTTCAAGAAAATCTGAAATGTAAGTTCCTTAATGATTTTGCAAAAACAACAACAGCAACAGACATTCCTTCGCTAGCCAACTATATTCATAAATATAAAACTAATAATGTTTTACCAGTACCAGCAGAACCTTTAACTATGTTACTATATTTTGAATCAATGACCTTTTGTTGCTCATTTGACCACTTGATATTTTTCAAAATTGGATTTTCCTTGGATTTATTTTTCAATTGCCCCTAACGGTATGGGGCTTGGCGAAGTGGCGGATTTAGAAGCACTTAATTTCAATTTAGCACTAATGTTCATTTGAAAACCAAATGTTCAATTTTGCACTGAACCCGCCATTTTGCCAAACTGCTGTTGTGTGCTGTTTTTATTGAATTCCTTTAAAAAAGTTCCAAACTTCTTCCGCATATTCTATATCTCTATTTTGAACTCCACTTGCAGGTGAAGAATTGGTATAAACTGTCTTACTTGGCACAGCGTGTCCAGCGTTATTTAAAATAAAATAAATCAATGGTTTTGCACCACTAAAAATTCTTTTTTCTACGTTGCCTGCATCTGTTGTGTTCACATTAAAAGTAGATATGGTTGGATTAATATTTTGTAAACCGTTTCTTTGTAACCAATAATTTAAAGTTGCAGTTTGAGATATTACTTTTCCACGATTACAATTGCCACCAATATCTGCTACACAACCGCCATTTGCTGGCATTGCAGGGTCGCTTGTTCCGTGAGTTATCAAGATTGGCAATGGTAGATTAGAGCCATTTGTACAAAGTCCGCTTTCAGGAAACTCAGGTAAATTCCCACTTGAAACGGCTATCGCTTTAATAGTTTCAGGAAATTGAAAAGCATAAGAATAGGTCATTAAAGCACCATTACTTGTCCCTGTTAAAAACATTTTGTTTGAATTAATATTTAACTCTGAGATTAATTTTGAATTTAACTGTTTCAAAAAGGTAATGTCGTCACCTTGACTTCCTGATATATCATCACTTCTACAATCATTCCATCCTGGATTTCCTTGAATGTCGAGTGAACCTTCTGGATAGACTACTAAAAACTTTTCATTGTCTGCAATTGTCCGAAAAACGGATAATGGATGAGCGCCTATTTCTGAAACTCCAATACCAAGTCCACCGCCACCGTGCAAAACTGTTACAACAGCATTTACAGCTGTCATTCCTGTTGGTCTATAAACTAAATATTTTCTGGTAATGTTGTTAATTGTTATATAATTTGTTGTCAAACCTTCTTGGTAAGGAATAACATTAGGATTTGAAGGATTTGGATTGTCGTCATCCTTGTTACAACCAAGGGTAAAAATCACGACAAATAATAAAAATGTTCTAATCATATTTTATTTATTTTGATAGTTATACTTGGTTAGATATTATTTTCAT
>CAJATL010000149.1 GCA_903944895.1 uncultured Bacteroidota bacterium | reverse complement strand
CAAGCGGCTCAGTCCAACTTCGTTTTATCCACCATCCCCCCTAATTTTTCTTTCCAAAATTATTTTCTGATCTCAAACTTCTTTTTCTATCTTTGAACCCCCGGTTTGGGGGGACGTTGGATAAAACGCTAAACGTTAGGCATAATTTATTTAGATAAAATGAGACAATTTCTAATAATAGCAATTTTATTACTGCAAATAGCTGTAATTGCTGATCCAGACAAGCAACCCTCAATTGATTCAACAAAATATATTGTTATTAATGGTGACACGTTGAGTGTTTATCTTTTTTGGAAAGCAAATCGTTATAGTCCAACATTAAGTAGATCAGAAAGTAAATTTTCTATAGAATCAAATAATTGGACAGGTGGTGAATTTTTCATCGAACATAATAAAGACCGAGATAAGATAATACTTCAGGAAGTTAAAAACCCATGGAGAGACGATCAAGTTATATTAAATCAAATAGAATCCCAAAAAACAGAATTCAAGTTAGATTTTGTTTGGGAAAAAGGCTTTTGGAATGACAAAATTTGGTTTACTTCTGTTATTTACAATAAAGAACCAGAAGCTTGGAGCCCTCCTGATATAATTGGATATTTTGACTTGAAATCAAATACATCAAGACTATTTTATTTGTCTGAATATTATCCAAATGATATTGATAAAGATCGAGGACTGATATGGACTTACAACTATAAAGGTGTAATGATTTTTTATATGGATAAATCAAACTACTTTAATCCAACTGAAAATGTAAAAATCATTGTCTATGATGGAGGGTTCAAACATGTAGAAATAAAATAAACTATGCCTAACGAACGCGCAGCACCCAGCCCGGACATTAAATTTTGCCCTGTCAGGCGGGCGGTATTGTTGCCTTGATCTTTGATTTAGTAACTTTGAGCTAGCTTGCGCCCGCCTGCACGGCAAAATAATCCGGCCCAGGGCGCTGCGCTGAGCGTTACAGAATAGAATTTACCGGAATAACCGAAAAGTAAAACAATGAACATCGCCCACATTGCCATTTTTACACAAGATTTGGAAGCCATGAAAGACTTCTACACCCGCTATTTCAATGGGTTAAGCAACGAAAAATACACGAATCCACTAAAACAATTCGAATCGTATTTCATTAGCTTTGAAAATGGGGCAAAACTTGAACTCATGCACAAACAATCTGTTTGCAAGCCCTTAGATACGGAAGAACGATTAGGAATAACACATCTTGCATTTAACCTGGGTTCAAAAGAGGCCGTTATTTCGCTAACCGAAACGCTTCGTACCGATGGTTTTAAAATCGTTGGCGAACCCCGTACAACCGGAGATGGTTATTTCGAAAGCGTGGTTCTTGATGCGGAAGGAAACAGAATCGAACTTTTGGGTTAACAGAATTATCCCTTTACATTTTTTTATTCTCCGTGAAACTCCGTGGCCTCTGTGTCTCCGTGTTTAAATTTCTTTTCCGCGCAAGTCCGTGTTAAACAATTCCCCGGTTTTTAGCCATGTTTGCATTTGTAAAAATTGCCCATGGCTATAAAAGAACCAGACCAGCTTCGGGACGATATTCAGGAAGAACCGGAATTGACTTTTTAGGGATACTAACCGTTTAAATTAAACAAAAGCTTCACCCGGTAAAAAACTGCCCGATTTTGAACCCGGGGGTGTTGCCAGGAAAGTAGTTTTTGGGAAATCCGGGATTGGGAAAAAACTAGGAGACAGTGAGCGTAAAGAAAAATATGGAGGGAAAAACTGGAATGGTGATTTGTAAAAAAGATTATTTTTGAAAATTGTTAAACAAAGGCTTGTTAACGATGTTTCTTAATTGGTAATCTTACCAACGAAATATTAAGAAAACGACCCATTAACAATACTTTAAAAAGAGGTAATATCTGAAAATAAAATAAATTGAGTAATTTCATTTAAACTTTAACATGATGAACGAACAAGAATACTTTGACGAACGGGTGAACGACCAGATTAACTGGTACGAAAAAAAAGGCAGCAGTAATAAAAAGATGTTTCTGCGTTTGAAGGTCTCCGAAACAATTCTTGCATTGCTAATTCCGCTTTTGGTAGGCTATATAGCCGAAGATATGATTTGGTTAAAGGTCGCTGTTGGACTTACTGCCGTAATCGTTGCTGTATTGGCAAACACCATAACCCTTTTCAAATTTCAGGAGAACTGGGTTGAATATCGGGCAGTTGCTGAATCATTGAAACACGAAAAATATCTTTACGTTACCAAGGCCGGGATTTACAAGGATGGTGACGCATTTCCTGTTTTTGTTGAAAGGATTGAAGGCTGTATCTCGAAAGAAAATGCACAATGGACCACCTACATAAAATATAAAAAAGAAGACTTTCAGGCTGCTGAGAAAATCTGAAATTATTTAGATTAAGTCCGTTACAAGCTTTTTGGAAGCTATAACATTGTTGTCCGATTAAATTTATTTATCCAGGGCTTCCAGAGTTGTCACTACAGGGAATAGTCAGCATTTTATTTCACATTGTTTTACAATATAATTCTTCAGCACCTAATCGTACTCCGGGTTCTACCGATAGCCCCGATCCCGATAGCCATCGGGGGAATTATCGTGGGGATGCCTCCGTGGTGCATTGGTACACTGTTTTTATTTAAGTTTGCATTTTTAAAAATCATTCATGGCCGAAGAAGAAATCGATGCACAGCAGGACGGGATTCAGGAAGAATCGGAAATGACCTTTTGGGGGCACCTCGAGGCTTTGCGCTGGCACATTATCCGGTCGGTTTCGGCAGTTTTTATTTTTGCAATTGCTGCCTTTCTTAACAAAGACATTATCTTCAAAACCATCATCCTCGCACCAAAATCATCCGAATTTATCACCAACAAGTTGCTGTGCCGGTTGAGCGAATTTCTTTCGTTACCTTCATTGTGTATTGGAAATTTTGACCTGAAACTCATCAATATTCAGATGGCCGGGCAGTTTATGATTCACATGTACATCTCTGCTTTTGCCGGGTTGATAGTCGCAATTCCTTATGTTCTTTGGGAAATCTGGCGTTTTGTTAAGCCAGCGCTTCACGAAAATGAAGCTCATCATGCCAGTGGGGCGGTGTTTTTTAGCTCTCTGCTTTTTTTAGTTGGGGTGTTGTTTTCCTATTTTCTGATTGTTCCGATGGCAGTTTTATTTCTCGGCTCCTATACCGTAAGCGAAAGCGTCGAAAATCAGGTTGCACTTAGTTCTTACATCAGCACGGTGGTTTCGCTCACATTTTCGGTGGGTGTGGTTTTTGAACTGCCCATTCTGGTGTTTTTCCTGACAAAAGTTGGAATGATAACGCCAATGCTGATGCGCCGAAACCGGAAATTTATGATTGTGGTGGTGCTGATTGTTGCGGCAATTATCACGCCTCCCGATGTTTTCAGCCAGCTTCTGGTAACATTTCCACTGCTGGGGCTTTACGAGCTCAGTATTCTGGTTTCGGCCAGGGTTTACAAACGCCGTTCGCAGGAAATTAGCGGGTGATTGATGATCTGTGATTGATGATTTATGATTGGGTTTAAATCCTAAATCAAAAATCCTAAATCTGATCCCGATAGCTATCGGGACTAAATCCATCCATTTATTTCGGGGCCATTCTGATCATAAAAATGCTCAGTACTCCAAAAATGATATTGGGAATCCAGGTGGCGAGGAGTGGTGAAATATTGCCGAACGTTGCAAAAACATTGCTCACCTGCATAAACAGGATGTAGGTAAAAGTTAGCCCGATGCCCGTGCCAAGGTGCATCCCGATTCCTCCTCTCACCTTGCGGCTCGACAAAGAGACGCCAATCAATGTTAAAATGATGGTTGCAAACGGGAAAGCGTAACGTTTATATTTTTCGAGGAGATATTTGGGAATATTGGGCGAGCCTTTAAGTTTTTCTTTCTCGATAAACTTGTTAAGCTCAAAATAATTCATCGTTTTGATGTCGTCGGCAACAAGCGTAAATTCCTGAGGCCGCAGGTTGATCAGCGTATCCAGCTGCAGTCCTTTTGTTATGAATTCATCCTCAGCCGTGATCGACCGGATATAATAATTCCTGATATTCCATCGTCCCGAAGCACTGTCCCAGGTAATCCTGTCGGAGTTAAGTTTGTAAATCATGGTGCCGTCGGGGGTAAATTTTTCTATCGAAAACTTCTGGCCGGTTTTGGTAAAACTGTTGTAACTCTCCACATACACAAATTCGCCCGGGCTTATCTGCATGTGGATGTTCATGTTTTCGTTTTTGATGGGGTCTTTGATAAATGTTTTTTCGAACTCCCACATCACTTTGTTGGTGTGAGGAATCATGAAATTTGACATATAAAATGATAATAGTGCCAGAAATCCTGCCGAAAGCATGTATGGGAACAAAAACCTCCTAAAACTGATGCCACTGCTCAAAATGGCAATAATCTCGGTGTTCTGGGCCATTTTAGAGGTAAAGAAAATCACCGCAATAAAAGTAAAAAGGTAGCTGAACATATTGACGAAAAACGGAATAAAATTCAGATAATAGTCGAAAACGATGCCTTTGAGGGTGGCCTGTTTTTCGAGGAAGTCGTCAATTTTTTCGGAGAGGTCGAAAACAATGATAATCACCGACAACAAGGCGATGGAGAAGAAAAATGTCCCCAGAAATTTCCTGATGATGTAAAGGTCGATGATTTTCATAAAAAACAGTTATCAGATTAACTCAAACACCGCTGACAAATTACAAACGCACTTCAAGTTTTTTTATCATTTCGTCCTTCCAGAGCGAAAAGCTGCCCTCAATAATTTTTTGTCGGGCTGTTTTTACAAGCCACAGATAAAAAGCCAGGTTATGAAGGCTCGCAATCATGGGTGCCAGGTACTCGCCCGAAATGAACAAATGACGCAGGTATGCTTTGCTGTATTGACTATCCACAAATGAATGTCCGTTTTCATCAATCGGCGAAAAATCGTCTTTCCACTTTTCATTTTTCATGTTCAGCGTGCCTTCGCTGGTAAAAAGCATGCCGTTTCGGCCGTTTCGTGTGGGCATCACACAATCGAACATGTCAATTCCCGAGGCGATGCCTTCGAGGATATTTACCGGAGTGCCAACGCCCATCAGGTAACGCGGTTTATCTTTGGGTAAGATTCCGCAAACCAGCTCGGTCATCTCGTACATCATTTCGTGCGGTTCGCCAACCGACAAACCGCCAATGGCGTTGCCTTCAGCATATTTGGATGCAATAAATTCAGCCGATTTCTTACGAAGGTCGATAAAAGTACTTCCCTGGACAATAGGAAATAAAGCCTGATTGTAGCCATATTTAGGCGTGGTGACTTCAAAATGACTGATGCAGCGGTCGAGCCAGCGATGCGTTAACTCGAGGGATTTAGCCGCGTAATCGTATTCGCAGGGGTAAGGCGTACATTCATCAAAAGCCATCATAATATCAGCACCGATGATTCTTTGGATTTCGATCACACTTTCGGGAGTAAAAAGATGTTTTGATCCGTCGATGTGCGATCGAAAATGGGCGCCTTCTTCTTTAAGCTTACGCTGAGCCGAAAGCGAATACACCTGATAACCGCCGCTATCGGTGAGGATGGGTTTATCCCAGCCATTAAATTTATGAAGTCCGCCGGCACGTCCGATAATATCGAGGCCGGGCCGCAGGTACAAATGATAAGTGTTTCCGAGAATAATCTGTGCTTTTGAATCTTCTTTCAGGTCGCGGATATGAACTGCTTTAACGGTTCCGGCCGTTCCAACAGGCATAAAAATAGGAGTTTCGATGGTTCCGTGATCAGTTTCGATGGTTCCGGCGCGTGCCGATGATTTCGGGTCGTTGGCTAATAGTGTAAATTTCATCCGTTAATTTTCAGCGTAAAAGGCTGCAAAGATATAGAAATTGAATCATGGTTTTCGCCACTGAAGATTTGATGGATGATCTTCGATGAAGGGGTGATGAGTTTTCTCAAAAACCATTTCTCTTTTTTAATGATCACTCCTGAAAAGGACTTTCATAAATTCAGACCACCAATATTGGTTTTTTTTGAATGTTGCTGCGCATCGGGGAATTTGGTTTTTTTAATTGCATTAATGGGTTACGTCTAAAAACGGGTAGGTTTTGGGCTAAAGCCCGGTAATTGACTGGACTTCAATTGCCCCGCCCTTAAGGGCGGGGCAATTGAAGTACGTGATGTTTAGGGCTTTCGCCACATTTCTTTAATTTTAGCCACCTTTTTAGACTTGTATCAACCAAATTTAATCGACAATGATTCCTGATTTCCTTTAAAGATGCACGATTTTCGGTTTTTCGGGGTTATTTATGCTGTTTTTTAATAAACTTATCAACCTCTTTCAAAAATTACTGAAGGAATTTTACTTTTGTGGTTGTTTAATTTGAATTATGGAAATCAATTTTTATATTAACGACCCGCTGCGATTAAGCCTGTTAATAGCATTTGCAGCGGTGGCGCTTATTCAGCTTCTTTATTTCTGGATATTCTTCAGCCGTCTGGCTTTTTACCGCCGGAAGCAGGTTTCGCAGGATAAACCACCGGTTTCGGTAATTATTACTTCACACAGCGAGCTTAATTTCCTTGGCGATAATCTTCCGTTTATCCTTGAGCAGGATTATCCCAAATTTGAAGTTGTTGTTGTTAACGATAATTCCGACCACGATACCAGCGATTTTTTAAAACAGCTTTCGCTGGATAACGAAAAACTTCAGATCGTCGAACTCCAAAAAAATCTAAACTGGTTCAAAGGAAAAAAATTTCCATTATCCATCGGCATCAGATCGGCCAAATACAACCTTATTGTTTTAACCGATGCTGACTGCCAACCCGTGAGTAATCAATGGCTTAGCGAACTTGTTTCGGCCCGTACACCAAATACCGGAATTATTCTGGGCTATTCGGGTTACGCTACAAAATCGAAAATCAACAAATTACTTCGTTTTTCAGCATTTTTTGATGCGCTGTTTTTTCTTTCGATGGCACTTGCCAAAATGCCATTTAAAGGTGTCGGGAAAAATCTGTCGTACACCCGGCCATTATTTTATCAACAGCAGGGATTTATCTCACATTATGTCATCAAACCCGGCGATGACGAGTTATTTGTAAACAAAGCTGCAACCGGCAAAAACACCCGGGTGATCATCTCACCTGACAGTAAAGTTGTTTCGATAAAGCCGCTGACCTTTGGCGAATGGCTTAAAGTCGAAAAGACACGACTCCGGCTCAGAAAAAACTTCAGGTTTTCGCACAGGTTTTGGTTGTTCGCGTTTTCGTTTTCGCGATTATTGTTTTTTGGTTTGTTCGCTGCTCTTCTGTTGTTGGGCGTAAGCTGGATAATTGTGGTGCCGGTTTTGGTTTTGCGGCTGATTACCCAATGGCTTCTTTTTGGAATGAGCATGAAAAAACTGACCGAAAAAAACCTCTGGTTCTGGTCGCCTTTCTTCGAAATCTTCATCATGTTCACCGACATTATTTTCTGGTTTATCCTTACCTTTTCCAGGAACAGGAAATGGGCATAGGTCAGGCCTGAAAAATTGCGCTCCGGGGTGATGACGGTTATCTCCACATCAAAAATCACAGGAAGAAATAAAACATGAAATATAATTTTGATGAAAGTATTCCGCGCGAAAACACGGATTGCGTTAAATATGATGTACGTGCAGCGTTTTTCGGCACCGAAGATGTAATCCCGATGTGGGTTGCCGATATGGATTTTCGCACGCCTGATTTTATCATCAAGGCGATCCGGGAACGACTTAACCACGAAATTCTTGGATATTCGATCAGAAATAAGTCCTTTAACCAGTCCATCGTAAACTGGATGAAAAAGCGCCACGACTGGGATATTCAAAATGAATGGATCAGTTTCAGTCCGGGCGTTGTGCCTGCGGTAAACATGCTGGTTTTGGCCCTCACAAATCCAGGCGACAAAATCATCGTTCAGCCACCGGTGTATTTCCCGTTTTTTTATGCCATCGAAAATAATGGCCGCGTCAAAGTCGAAAATCCGCTCATGTTGATGGATGGCAGGCTGGGTATGGATTTTGAGGATTTGAAAAAGAAAGCGCCCGGCGCAAAAATGATGATCATCAGCCACCCGCACAATCCCGGCGGAAGCGTTTGGACAAAAGATGAGCTGCTCCAAATGGCACAAATCTGTATCGAAAACGATATTTTGATTGTTTCCGATGAAATTCATTCCGATCTGATTTTTAAAGGATTCAAACACATTCCGCTGGCATCCTTATCAGATGAAATCGCTCAAAAAACAATCACCACCAACGCACCGTCAAAAACCTTTAATCTCGCCGGACTATCGACATCTTACCTGATTATACCTAACGAAAACCTGCGCTCGACCTACAACAAAAAGCTCAACGATCAGCTACATCTCGGCATGGGCAACCTTTTTGGAAGCATTGCCTTACAGGCGGCTTATGAACATGGCGATGAATGGCTGGATCAGATGCTTGCTTATGTTTGGGATAATGTGACTTTTGTTGATGACTTCCTCAAAAAGAATACCCCACAAATTAAAGCCTGCATGCCCGAATCCACCTACATGATCTGGCTCGATTGCCGTGAATTAGGTTTAATAGGCGACGATTTGAAAAACTTCTTTATCAAAGATGCAAAGGCCGGATTTAACGATGGCCGCGTTTTTGGCACCGGCGGTGAAGGCTTCATGCGGATAAACGTGGCCTGTCCGCGTACCATCGTCGAAAAAGTACTTTTACAGGTTCAGGAGGCGGTTTCCAGGCTTTAAAAAAAAATCCAAACTTTGATAATCTTGTAGCTTAAAATTCAGCCATGATTATGGGTTTAATGAGATTTTAGAGGTATTCACCAAATTTAAATCCATAAACCTCACTAAAAAGTTCCCAAATTGCGAATTATTTTTTACCTTTGTTCCATCATTGAAGCATTATGGAGCGGATATTTTCGAAAAACACCCTGAGGAATTTTTGGTTAACTCATCCTGATTCAGAGCAATATCTGAAGACGTGGTATGATACAGCAATGAGTTCTGATTGGGAAACTCCGGCCGATGTTAAGCAAACATACATAAATGCCAGTATTCTGAAGGACAGCAGAATTGTTTTTAATATTAGAGGTAATTCTTATCGATTGCTTGCAAAATTCAACTTTAAAAAGCAATGGATTTTTGTCCGGTTTATCGGTACTCATGCTGAGTATGATAAAATTGATGCAAACACATTTTAAAATTAACCGACATGGAAATCAAACCAATAAAAACTGAAACCGACTATAACCTGGCTTTGAAAAGGCTTGAAACCATTTTTGATGCCGAAATTGGAACCGCCGAAAGCGACGAAGCTGACGTGCTTGGCTTGTTGGTTGATGAATACGAAAAAAAATATTATCCCATCGAAGTCCCGGATCCCATCGAAGCCATCAAAATAAGAATGGAAGAAATGCAGCTCAGACAAATTGATTTGGTGAATGAAATGGGGGGAAAGAGCAGGGTTTCGGAAATTTTAAACCGAAAACGAAAACTTACCGTTGAAATGATCCGAAAATTAACAACCAGATTAAATCTATCTCCTGAATTATTAATCAACGATTACCAACTTACAAGATAAATTACGATTGAGAAGAATGTTGAAGAAATTTTGGTAAATGATCGAAAAAGTCAATCCCAGTCAGTTTTTAAACCTTTCGGCAAATATGCCGGTTTTGGATGTGCGTTCGCCTGCTGAATTCGTTGGGGGGCATATTCCGCGAGCCTTTAATCTCCCGCTTTTTGATGATGACGAACGCGCTGTAATCGGCACGCTTTACAAAAAAGCCGGTCGCGAAGCATCACTGTTAAAAGGTTTGGATATTACCGGGCCTAAAATGTCGGGGTTTGTGAAAACCGCCATCCGGGTAGCTCCAAAAAGGGCAGTGCTGCTTCACTGCTGGCGTGGCGGGATGCGCTCCGAAAGCATTGCCTGGCTGTTGTCGCTGGCTGGCTTTCAGGTTTTCTTGCTCGCCGGTGGTTACAAAGCTTACAGGCAATTTATCCGTGAAGAAATCGGCAGTCCTGCCAGGTACATAATTATAGGTGGCAGCACAGGTTCGGGTAAGACCGAAATCCTTGAAAACCTCCGAAAAAGCGGTCAACAAGTGTTGGACCTCGAAAAAATTGCTCATCATAAAGGCTCGGCATTCGGCCTGATCGGCGAAAAGCCACAGCCCACCAACGAACAATTTGAAAATGATTTGTTCGACGAATGGAATCGCCTCGATCATGGCCGCATTATCTGGGTCGAAGATGAAAGTCATTCGGTAGGAAAAGTTTTTATCCCTCACCCGCTGTATGAACAGATTCAAAAGAGTAAAATCATACAGATTCAATTGTCAAAAGAAAATCGTATCCGGCGGTTGGTCACTGATTATGCGTCATTCCCGAAGGAGGAGCTTAAACATTCAGTGGTAAAAATATCCCGGAAAATGGGCGGACAACATGCTGCTGCAGCCATTCAGGCCATCGATGAAGGTGATTTTGGAAAAGCCGTCGGAATCATCCTTTTTTATTACGATAAAATGTATGATTTCGGAATTAAACGACATGAAGCTTCCCTGGTTTTCCCGCTCATAACCGACACTACGGATGCGGCTGTCAATGCAGAAAAAGTTTTGGAGCTATCAATCGACACGCATCTGATTTAAAAATCTTGAGCTGGATAAACCAGAAAAAAACAAAAAACAAAACTCAAATAATTCCTAAATTTAATTTGACTTTTGTGATTTGACTTTTGTGATTTCTGACAAAAAAACATCAATTTCGAAAATAAGAGCCAAACATGACAACACCCATCTACCTCGATTATAACGCCACTACGCCTGTCGATCCAGAAGTTGCGGTAGCGATGCATCCTTTTCTGGACGAAATGTTCGGGAATCCATCGAGCACTCACGCCTTCGGGGTTTCAACCAAAAAAGCCGTCGAAAATGCCCGCCAGCAGGTCGCCGCATTATTGAATTGTTTTCCCGATGAAATCATCTTTACCAGCGGAGGCTCCGAATCGAATAATTATGCCATCAAAGGCGCGGCTTATCAAAACCGCGACCGGGGAAATCACATCATCACCACCTCCATCGAACATCCGGCTGTGACCGAAGTTTGCCATTTTCTGGCATCGCAGGGATTCAAAATTACCTTTGTTGATGTTGACGAATTTGGGATGGTTGATCCCGCCGACATCGAAAAAGCAATTACCCCGGCAACCATCCTGATCTCGTTAATGCATGCCAATAATGAGGTTGGGACAATCCAGCCGATTGACGAAATTGGTGAGATTGCCAAAAAACACCAGATTATTTTTCATTGCGATGCCGCGCAATCAGTCGGGAAAATTGAAACCGATGTGCGTAAAATGGGCGTTGATCTGCTTTCGGTGGCTGGCCATAAATTGTATGCTCCAAAAGGCATCGGGGCTTTGTTTATCCGCAGGGGTGTAAAACTCCAAAAACTCATTCATGGCGCTGACCATGAACAAAATCTCCGCGCCGGAACCGAAAATGTACTCGAAATTGCCGGTCTGGGGAAGGCTGCAGAAATTACAAAAAGAGACCTGGAGAAAAATGCGCAACATTCGAAAATGCTTCGCGACCGCCTTCACGAAGGTTTGGTGGCTGAACTTCCCGAGATAAAACTCAACGGCCATCCCGAAAAACGGCTACCAAACACACTCAATGTAAGTTTTCCGAAAATCGAGGCCAACACTTTGTTGTCAGAAATCGAAGGTGTGGCTGCTTCGGCAGGTGCCGCCTGCCACTCAGAGCGGGTGGATGTTTCGGCGGTTTTAACGGCCATGAAGGTTCCGCTGGATTATGCGATGGGAACAGTGCGGTTTTCGACAGGGAAATTTCTTACAATAGCTGATATCGACAAAGCCACAGGAATTATCCTGAACGCTGTCGAAAGATTGAAGCCAAAAAATGATCGTATCGAAAACGTTGAGCAGATTTTTACCGGTGAAATAAAACTTACCCATTTTACCCATGGTTTGGGCTGTGCCTGCAAAATCAGGCCGCAGTATCTCGAGCAGGTTTTGAAAGATTTGCCAGCCTGTTTCGATAAAAATGTGCTTGTGGGCAACGACACCTCCGATGATGCTGCGGTTTACCTGATCAACAGCGAAACCGCCATTGTGCAGACGGTTGACTTTTTTACACCTGTGGTTGATGACCCGTATTATTTTGGCGCCATTGCTGCTGCAAATGCGCTCAGCGATATTTACGCCATGGGTGCACGGCCGCTTTTTGCACTTAACATCGTGGGATTCCCCGATAACCGCCTACCCATGCAGGTTTTAAAAGATATTTTAAGAGGTGCTGCCGATAAAGCTGCAGAGGCCGGAATTTCGATTTTAGGCGGCCATACCGTCGAAGACACGGAGCCTAAATTTGGGATGGTAGTCACCGGGGTGGTTCATCCTGACAAAGTGATTACAAATTCCGGTGCAAAGCCCGGCGATGCGCTTATCCTTACAAAACCCATTGGTACGGGAATTATCGCAACAGCCGTAAAACGCGGCCTTGCAGATGAAAAAACCGCTCACGCAGCCCGTGAAGTGATGGCTCAACTCAATGCCAGGGCCGCAAAAGCGATGGAAAATTTCGATGTAAATGCCTGCACCGATGTTACGGGTTTTGGTTTGCTGGGACATTTAAAAGAAATGGTGGAAGGCTCAAAAGTAACAGCGGAAATTTTTGCAAACCTGGTGCCTCAGATTGCAGGAGCTTACGAACTCGCTGTTGCAGGCGCAATTCCCGGCGGAACGAAAAACAACATGGATTTTGTGAGTAAGGTGGTAAGCTGGGGAGATGGTGTTCCGGAGCTTATGAAAATTATGCTTTGCGACGCCCAGACTTCCGGCGGATTATTGGTATCGTTGCCGGATGATGTTGCGCAGGCTTACATTCAAATACTTCGTGACGACCATCAGATCACCGGTGTAAAAATCGGTATGATTATCAGGGGGGAAAAGCCTTCAATTAAGGTGGTTTTGGATGATGAATAATGTTTTTTACCAGTTGTGTTTTTATTTTTGTCTAATCTGAAAATACTAAAATGACCGATTTCATTAGGATAAAACAATTGCTTTACTCGAAAAAAATGCTTTGGACCATCATTGCCCTCGGCATTATTTTTCGCATTGTGCCTTATTTTGCCAATTGTTCGCTTTGGGTTGATGAGGCTGCAATTTCTTCAAATATTGTTAATCGCTCCTTCGCCGGACTGCTTCAGCAACTCGACATGGAACAGGGCGCACCTCCGGGCTTTTTGTTTCTCGAAAAATTTGCGACCCAAATTTTCGGGAACAACGAATTTGCCCTCAGGCTTTTCCCGCTGTTATTTGGGATTCTGGCGATTTTCCTATTCGTCAATGTCTCCAAAATAAAATTAAACCCGCTGGTTCTGGTTGGGGCGGTTTTTCTATTTGTCATCCATCGCACCGCAATAAACTTTGCAGTCGAAACCAAACAATATTCATCGGATATATTTTTTTCATTATTCATCATTTTGGCCGCTTTAAAATCCAGTGCCGAAAAGATAACCCTGAAAAATTTCATGCTTTTCGGTGCGGCAGGCGTTGTGGCACAGTTATTTTCGCATGCTTCGGTTTTTGTGATGGCCGGTTGTGGTACAACGATGATTATTGCCAGCCTGATGAAAAAAGATTACATGCGATTTAGATTTTACCTTTCGGTTTCAGCGGTTTGGTTGTTGTTTTTTGGAGTTTTGTATTTTTTATTATTCCGGCATTTTGCCAGCAATCAAGCGCAACAATTCTTTTGGACAAATGCATTCATGCCTTTCCCGCCACGGTCGTTCACTGAAGTGATCTGGCCTTTTGTGAAATTTTACCAGCTTTTTAAAAATCCGATGGGATTTACATTTGCCGGTGTGGCCGTTTTTCTTTTCATTTCCGGAGGTATTTATCAGTATTCCCGAAACCGGCAATTTTTACTGATGCTTTTGCTGCCCATTATTTTTGCGCTTATTGCCTCAGCTTTCCATAAATATCCTTTCGAAGACCGGGTGATGATTTTTTCGCTACCCGCCTTTATTATCCTGATCGTTAACGGGATTTATTTTGCCGTTCTTCAGGTAAAGAAGTACAAACCCATCGTTGCTGTTGTGTTCCTGATTTTAATTATGGGGCCGATGACTGTGAAAGCAATGATTTTTGTGGTTAAGCCCCAACGGGAAGAAATTAAGGATGTGCTCACTTTTATGGAGAAAAACATTAAAAATGGGGATAAAATCTACGTAGCCTATTATGCCCAGAGAGCCTTTACGTTTTATAAAGAAAGGTATAGTTTGAGCGGGTTCGAAATTATTCCCGGCCACCGGAATAACGCAGACGCAAAACACATTAAGGAAATTAAAAAACTGGACAATCAGGGCAGGGTTTGGTTTGTTTTTACTTACTGGGAAAAGAACAGAAACGAAGACCTGCTCATGACAAAATACCTCAAGGAAAATTATGAAATTCTACATGAAATTTATTCGACAGAAGCCACTGGTTTGCTTGTTGACATGACGATTCCGGAACCGGTAGAACTTAAACAAACAAAATAACCGGCATTGAGCCTGCAAGCAATGAAACACTTATTCGAGTCTTAAATTCTTTATGCTGGTATCCCTTGCTGCCATATAAATTTCGGCTTCTCCAAGTTCAAAAATTTTTACCGGGTTTTGATGCGCCTGGTCAATGAGTTCGTTTTGCTTTTTCTTTATGACAAAATAGCGTTTTGGAAGGTAATTTGAATCGGGTGAATTATTTAGTACGACTTTATTCTGGATTAAATAATAACGGACGGGGAATCCAACCGGATGATCCATTTGCAAAGTATCTCCATTTTTTATGGTTGCTGATAAAAAAGCAGCTACCGGTTTGGCTTCATGGAAGGTTTCGGTATAATGGCTGTTGGTAACCGTATCGGTATTTATGAGAAATATCCCCGTAGCTATCATGAAAGTAAAGACCATCCCCTGAAAAATTTGCCTGAATCGTTTCTTCTGAGTAAAGAACAGGAAAGAAACTCCGGCATCAGCAACCATGAACATTACCGGAAACAAATAAATCCAGGTCCGGGGAAATGGAATGCTTCTTTTAGCAAGATATAGAATAACAGCGCCTATCATAAAAGAACTCATTAAAAGCAGTAATTTGAATTTCCGCTTTAACGATAACCAGATGACTCCTGAAATAAAAATGACACCTGATAAGATTTTTAAAGAGATTTTAATGTCTGAAAAAAGGAAGGTTAATGAATGTCTGAGATGGTTAGGAGTTAGATGCAAAAAGACTTTCCACTGCAAAGGTTTTATCGTGGAATTGGAGAATAATTTATCAAAGTTATTGGTTACCAGCATTACAGGCGTGTACAATAAAAATGTAAAAAGCACCAGCATGATCAGCGAAGGGATTACAAAACTTCGGAGTATCCGCAAAATGTCAGATTCCTGTTTTAGTAACAAAATGCCAACCCAAAGATAAAGACCGAATGCCGGGAAAAGAAAAGTGGGCATTACAAATATTCCAAGTGCCGAGTTGAGGGCAAACATCAACGTTCTGGAAAAGGTATTTTCATTGATCATCGAATTCCCGATAATAACACCTGTCAGCATAAAAAAATTAACCAGCGAATAACCTCTCGCCATCGTATCAAAAATGAGGATAACCGGGAAAATCGCCATTAACATCATCGAAACATAACCTGATTTCCTGCCATTAAGACGCTGATTTGCAATAAATATGAGCGGGATGCACAAGACTCCGGTAATAAAAGCCGGAAAACGAAGTGCAAACTGATTGTTTCCGAAAACATCAACCATGAAACGCGCAAAAAGTGTATGCAAAACATGGTTATTGGGTTCGAGATAAATAAAACTTTTATAGAGCGGTCCCTGAACAAAATAATAAAACGTTGCCGATTCATCCGCCCGCATTGGTGCAGCAACATAATATGCCCTGATAATTAATCCGGTTATTATGGCCCCGGTAATCCAGATTTTTTCGGTTGGCGAAAATCCATAATTGTACAAATGCAGGAAAAAATTACGGATAAATCCGATCACCTCCTTAAATCTCTCCACGAAAAGAACCTTTAATGAAACACCTTTCGATGAGAAATACACCGAAAATGCGCCGGTGATAAAAAAAAGGACAGCATAAATCAGCATGAAAAGGCTTATTACGCCCGTCCTTTCCTGATATTTAACGTAATGGATTATTTGAGAAACGAATTGGTATTTTACAAGAAAACTTCCGGTTGTAAGCATAATACCAAAAGCAAAAAGGAAAAAAGATTCGGTGGGATTTCTGGTTTTAATCATGGTTCAATTTTGTAAAAATATCTGATTACTATTTGTTTATGCATACATAAAACAATAATTCACTCAAAACAACCGCCTGATTATCCATAAAAACAAACTGATTGCCACGCTGATCAAAATCATGCTCACCAAAGGAAAATAAAATGTGACGTTTTTCTTCTGGATTCTGATGTCACCCGGCAAATTTCCAAACCAGCTTAATTTGTCGCCGGCCAGCCAGGTTATCAGGCCTATGATCACAACCACAATTCCGGCAAAAACCAACAATTTACCTAATCCAGCCATTTTTGTAAATGATTAATTATAAATTTGATGACAAATTAAATGCAAAATGATTTGTAAAAAAATCAATTTTTGGCGTTCAAATATAGGATTAAAAATCAGGTTCATGATTTTTGAACTGCTGATTTTTCTGTCGCTGCAATCGTTCACACAACCCGAAAATACCCCGAATAATCCTGTAAAACCCTTTCGCATCATGTTTTATAATTGCGAAAACCTTTTCGATATTTATGATGATTCGTTAACTTCGGATGAAGAATTTCTGCCCGAAGGTGAGCGCCACTGGACAAACAACCGGTTTTATAAGAAATTACAAAATACTTTTAAAGTGATACTTGCAGTTGGCGAAGGCGAAGCTCCCGCCATTATTGGTCTTTGCGAGACCGAAAACCGTTTTGTCCTTGAAAAGCTGGCTTTCGACACACCGCTTAAAAATTATGATTATCGCATCATTCATCACGAATCGCCCGATCGGCGAGGAATTGACGTAGGTTTGCTTTACCGGAAAAATTATTTTACGCCTGTTCACAATGAGGCCATCAACATCACATTTCCCTTCGACACAGCTACAAAAACCCGCGACATTCTTTACGTAAAAGGCCTGCTTCCAAACGGCGATACGTTGCATATTTTCGTAAACCACTGGCCATCGCGTTACGGCGGTTACATGCCCACCCTCGACAAAAGGAATTTTACAGCAGGAATTCTCAAAAACAAAACCGATTCGTTACTTCTGCAAAATCCCGACGCATTCATCGCGATTATGGGCGATTTTAACGACGGCCCGGGTGACGAAAGCTTGGCTAAAGTTTTGGATGGCCAAAATCCGGCGGAAAAAACCATCAGCCATAAACTTTATAATCTGATGCTTGTGAAACAGGAAGACTGGCCTTTCGGGACACTGAAGTATCGCGAAAGCTGGGATATTTTCGACCAGATGATTGTTTCTGGGAAATTGCTCGACGATTCATCCAAAGTGCAGATTTCTCAAGCCGGGGCAAAGATTTTTCATGGTAGCTTTTTGCTCGAACCCGACGAAACCTGGCTCGGACAAAAAACTTTCAGGACGTACAACGGTTTTAAGTATTCCGGCGGTTTCAGCGACCATTTGCCTGTGTTTCTGGATTTGATTTTTGAATAACTCAGGCACGATTTTAAAAGACATTTCGTTGTGTTAAACTATGAAATAAGCATGATTAAAATAATCATTAATCACCCACTGGAATGATTATTTTAATCATTCGATTCCATCTGACAACTAAAAAACAAATTATAAACTGATGAAAATCAACAGACATCACATTTTTATACTTTTCATTCTTTTCCTGGCTTTTTCGGCTTGTTTCCGGCGCGAAAATCCTGACAACTTTTCAATTGAAGGAAAAATTAACGGTGCCGAAGGACAAAAAATTTATCTTGAAGAATTAACAGTAAACCAGCTAAGCATGGTAGATTCGGCTGTTTCAGGCGCAGATGGAACTTTTACATTTATTCGTCTTCCTGGTGAAACAGGGTTTTATCTTCTCAAACTTGAAAATGGGAAATTTATCACGCTAAACTTGGGCAAGGGCGAAAAAAATGAAATCCTCGCTGATGCTTCCATATTTCCATCGGAATACCGCATTTCAGGAACTTCCGGTTCAGAATTGCTCCACGAATATTTTACCAAAACCGCCGCCAATCAACAAAAACTTGATTCATTGAGCCAAATTTTTGTGGCAAGCCAGGGAGCGGATAATTTTTATCAGATCAAACAACAGATCGATTCTTCGTTTTATCAGCTTTTTAATAATCAACAACTTTTTTTACGGAATTTGCTTTCCGAAAACCCTGGCTCCATTGCCTCCTTGCTATTGTTAAATCAGCGTTTCGCCAACAAAATCCTGCTTGATGAAACCGAAAACTTCGATCTTTTTGTTAAGATTGACAGCAACTTATTTGCAAAATATCCAACAAACAGCCATGTGGCAAAACATCATGAAAGGGTTTTAAAGATCACCAACGAAAAAACTGAACAGGCAAAATCTGAAGCTTTGCTTGCTCCGGGAAATCCCGCTCCTGTGCTTAATTTGCGGGATGTTTCAGGCCAAACGGTTTCATCGGCTTCCTTAAAAGGAAAAATGGTGCTTTTAAATTTCTGGGCTTCCTGGTCGCCACCATGCAGGGCCGCAAATATCCAGCTAAAGGAGATTTATCAGAAATATCATTCGAGGGGTTTTGAGATTTTCGGAGTGTCGTTCGACACAAACCCTGACATCTGGAAAAAAAGCGTCGAAATCGACAAACTCCAATGGCCAAATGTTTCCGACCTTGCCGGGATAAATTCGGCGGTGCGAAAACTTTATAACCTTCCCGAAAATTTGCCCTATTTTTACCTCGTTGATAAAGATGGGAAAATTCTGGCGAAGGGTTTTACCGTCGCTCAACTCAGGGCAATTTTAAAAGAAAAACTGGATTAACAGCGTGAAGAAAAAAATATACTTTGCTTCCGATTTTCATTTTGGCATCCCCGACAGGGAAAGCAGCCTGATTCGCGAAAAGCGGCTCATCAACTGGCTTGAGGAGGCGCGAAAAGATGCTGAAGAAATATTTTTGATGGGCGATCTTTTCGACTTTTGGTTCGAATATAAAACCGTAGTCCCGAAAGGCTATTCCCGCCTGCTCGGAAAACTCGCCGAAATCACCGATTCGGGTATTCCGGTTCATTTTTTCAGAGGCAACCACGACATGTGGGCTTTCGATTATCTCGATAAGGAAATCGGCATGAAACTCTACCGTGAGCCTGTAATCCGTGAGTTTGGCGGAAAACGTTTTTTCCTGGGACATGGCGACGGACTTGGGTCGGGCGACCATGGCTATAAATTTATAAAATGGGTTTTTGAACGGAAAATTAACCGCTTTCTCTTTAACTGGCTTCATCCCGATTTTGGAACCAGGCTCGGGCTTTATTGGTCGCGCAAAAGCCGCTATGCCAACATTGCCCGCGAAACCCGCGAAAAAGAGGAAAACCCCGACATTGACTTTGCCAACTCACGATTAGGGCTTTTTTGCAAAGATTATCTTGAAAAAGATAAGACCATCAACTACTTTATTTTTGGACACTGGCACGTTGCACACATCGAAAAATTAAACCAAAACAGCTTCTATATTCAGCTTGGCGACTGGATTACGCATTTTACCTACGGTGTTTTTGATGGCGAAAAGTTTGAGCTGAAGCATTTTGAAACCTTTGATAAAGACACACCTCAATAGATTTTTATCATGGAAAAGAAAAAGAAACCCATATTTGAAAAACGCATTTTCTGGGATGTGGATTTTGAGAAAATTGATTACGATGCAAAAGCCAATTTTGTAATTGAGCGGGTTTTTGAACGCGGCGATGTGGAGGATATCCGCCAGTGCCGTCGCTATTACGGCGACGAAAAAGTGACTGAGGCTTTGCTAAACGCGAAGTTTTTACCGCTTCACACTATTCATTTTGCGAGTGCGGTAATTGATAAACCATTAAATGAATTCAGATGCTACATACTGAGGCAATTGAACCCGGAACTCTTTCCTTATTAAAGGAATTAATGACTTTGCCGGCACTCAATAACTTTTCACTGGTCGGAGGAACTGCCCTGGCACTGCGTTATGGACACCGAAATTCGGTTGATCTCGACTTATTTTACCACGAAAAGTTTGATCAGCCTCAAATAGTTGCAATGCTTGAATTTGCCTTTCGGGAGCGTTTTTTTTACAAACAGCAGCAAACCGGGTTTGGTGTTTTTTGTTTCATTGATGAAATCAAAATTGATATTGTGCATTTTCCTCATTTGCCAATTGCACCAATCGAAACAGAAGATTCGATCAGGATTTATAGTATTGCCGATATTGCCGCCATGAAAATTCAGGCCATTCTGGGGAGGGGAAAGAAAAAAGATTTCTGGGATTTGTATGAATTATTGAAGCATTATTCGCTTGATCAGATCATTAAATGGCATAAACTGAAATACCCGGGTCAAATGCTGGCAATCAGCATTCCACACGCGATAACTTATTTTGTTGATGCTGAAGAAAGTGATGCTCCTGTAAGTTTTAAAAAGCAAACCTGGGCAGGTGTAAAAAAGGGTATTCAGCGGGCAGTGAGCGATTACCTGAGATGATGGTTTTCTGAATATCTTTAATTACTAATTAGTAAAAACGGCAAATATTACTAATTACTAATTAGTGAAATCCGAAATCACATGAAAATATTCAGGCAAATTTCTCAATCAACTCAACAAGCCTTGTCGAATAACCCATTTCGTTGTCGTACCAGGCAACGATTTTCACCAGTTTATGTTTATCGCCCAGCACAGCAGTAAGCCCCGCATCAAAGATAGCCGAATGGGTATTTCCAATCACATCCACACTCACAATCGGGTCTTCGGTGTATTCCAGAATTCCTTTTAATCTTCCTTCGGCAGCTTCTTTAAACTTTAGGTTGATTTCTTCGATGCTCGTGCAATGCCTCAACGTGCAGGTGAGGTCGGTGAGTGAGCCATCCGGAACCGGGACGCGGATGCCGGCGCCGCCAAGATTGTTTTTTAAATGTGGGAAAATTTTAGTTGCCGCTTTGGCTGCTCCGGTTGTCGTCGGCACGATTGAATAAGCCGCTGCCCGCCCGCGGCGAAGGTCATGGTGCGGCGCATCAAGCAGGTTTTGATCCCTGGTGTACGAATGAACCGTGGTGATGAAGCCTTTTTCGATACCCCAGCATTCATCCAGAATCATGATGAGGGGCGCAACATTGTTGGTGGTGCACGATGCGTTTGAAATAATCCTGTCGTTGCGATCGATTAAATGGTCGTTTACACCCAAAACAATGTATTTTACGTCGTTGGTTTCGCCTTTTGCGGGTGCCGAAATGATCACTTTTTTAGCTCCGGCTATCAGATGTTTTCCGGCATCAGCGCGGGTTATAAATTTTCCGGTCGATTCGATCACAACATCAACAGCTAAATCATTCCAGGGCAAATCTTCAGGATTTTCCCGGGAAAACACCTTTATTTTTCTTCCATTAATAAACAGATTATCCTGATCATGGGTAACTTCTCCGGGAAAATGGCGATGTACCGAATCGTATTTTAAAAGATGTGCCAGCGTGTGTGTATCCGCCAAATCGTTGATTGCCACCAATTCCATATTGGCATTTTTAAGCATCTGACGGCAAGTAATTCTGCCGATTCTTCCAAAACCATTTATTGCTACCCTGATTTTTGTCATAATTATTTCGCTGTTTTTTATAAATTTGCAGCCAGAATTTGATTTGCCAAAATTAGCCTTTTTGTTAAGGACTTTCAGTAAAGATTTTTCCTGCAATAGAACTGATTTTCAAACTTTAAATAATTAACATGCAATACGTTAAAAACTACATCGAAGAAAACAAAGACCGTTTTCTGTCAGAATTATTCGAACTAATCAGAATTCCTTCAATTAGCTCAAAAACTGAGCATAAAGCCGACCTTTTAGCAGCAGCCGAACAGTGGAAGAAAATTATTTTATCCGCTGGCGCTGATAAAGCTGAAGTGATAGCTACCGATGGAAATCCGGTGGTTTATGGTGAAAAATTAATCGACCCGACAAAGCCGACCGTGCTGGTTTATGCTCATTATGATGTAATGCCAGTTGATCCGCTGAATTTATGGATTTCGCAGCCTTTTGAACCCGAAGTTCGTGATGGAAAAATATTTGCCCGTGGCGCCGATGACGACAAAGGGCAAAGTTTTATGCACGCCAAAGCTTTCGAGTTAATGGTAAAAACCAACACCCTGCCTTGTAATGTTAAATTCATGATCGAGGGTGAAGAAGAAATTGGCTCGCCAAGTCTGGCAAAATTTTGCGAAACCTACAAAGAAATGCTCAAGGCTGATATTATCCTGGTTTCGGATACCGGCATGATTGCACCGGATGTTCCTTCGATTACTTCAGGATTGCGTGGTCTGGCTTATATGGAAATTGAAGTTACCGGCCCCAACCGCGATTTACATTCAGGGCTTTTTGGCGGTGCGGTTGCCAATCCTGCAAATGTGATCGCAAAATTAATTGCTTCGCTTCATGACGAAAACAACAAAGTTACCATCCCTGGCTTTTATGACGATGTAATTATTATTTCGGAAGCCGAACGCAAAGAAATGTCCAAAGCGCCTTTTAATCTCGACAACTACAAAAAATCCATTGGCATCAATGAAGTGCTGGGTGAAAACGGCTATTCGACCATGGAACGTACCGGAATCAGGCCAACGCTGGATGTAAACGGCATCTGGGGCGGCTACACCGAGGAAGGTTCAAAAACCGTGATTCCTTCAAAAGCCAGTGCAAAAATCTCGATGCGCCTTGTCCCTAACCAGGATTACCATAAAATTGCGGAACTTTTTACCAAACATTTCCAGAATATTACTCCTCCGTATGTTCAGGTAAAAGTTACCGAATTACACGGCGGACATGCATACGTTTCGCCAACCGACATGACGGCTTACATGGCAGCCGAAAAAGCTTACACCGAAACTTTTGGCAAAAAACCGGTACCTGTGCGCAGTGGTGGCAGCATCCCGATTATTTCGACCTTTGAGAAAATCCTGGGCATTAAGTCCATTTTGATGGGTTTTGGTCTCGAATCCGACGCCATACATTCGCCCAACGAGAATTTCCCGTTATTTAATTTTTACAAAGGCATCGAAACCATCCCATACTTTTATAAATATTACACCGAAATGATGGCATAATGTCAGGCGGATAAAAAGATACATCTTAGCGAAACTGCCCTGATAAATTTGGGGCAGTTTTTTTATGAAACCTTTTCATTCATGGCAAACAGATGATATCCTGAAAACCTGGGACAATGAAAACGTATCAAAAATGATCATTTTTTAAAACAGGATTTGATGATGACAAAATCAGAAATTTTACAATTGGCCGGAAATTTGAACGTTATCCTTTTTTTTAAATAAATTTGATGATGGGGATAAATTTTTATCCTGAAATTAAGCAACAGAAATTATGAGTGAACCGAACGACTCTTTCGAAAAAGACCTTGAACAATTAATACGGATTTTTAAGAAAATACGGTCAGACAAGCAAAATGAGCAATTTGCACATCTCGACAAGGCCTTTACGCAAAACCTCGATTTTATTATCAATAATTATGAAATGGTAAAAAACAGTATCCCCCGGGAAATGTTAAGCCAGATGGGGCTGCCTTTTCAGAAAATGCTTCACGAATTTATTGAGCAATTAAAGGGTGAACTTGGAGAGGATCTCAACGAATTTGAACAAAACAGACTAACAAATATTCCGATCACAGAGACATTTACAAAAAGCGGAGTTACGAAATCACTGACTGACGATATCGAGACAATTGATATGATGCTCAAAAAGCCAGGACTGAGCGTAGATGAACTCAATATTTTGCTCGATGAACGCAACAGAATCATCAAAAAACACCAGAATGATTTGCTTAACGGATTATAGGAATAAAGCCGAAAAACAGAAAAAAAATCCCCGGATGGTTTGCCATCCGGGGATTTCTGCTTTTCATTATAGCTTTTATTGGTTATTTCTGTTTTTTGTTGAATTCAGCAATACCGGCATCGAGGAAATCGACAAATTTGTCTACATTTAGATCGTACGATTTTGGCTGAACCAGCAAATCACCGTTTGAATCCAGCAAAACGTAGTAAGGTTGTGCGTTTACGTTAAATCTTGTGATCTGCAGATCAGCAAACTTCTTACCCAAAGTCTTTTTCATTTTGCCATCATGCTTCGACTGAATCCACTCCGACTCAGGCAAGGCGGTTTTGTCATCAACGTACAAAGCAATGATTACAAAATCGTTTTGCAGTTTTTTCAGGACTTTCGGATCCGCCCATACGTTGGCTTCCATTTCGCGGCAGTTTACGCAGCCATGGCCTGTAAAATCAATAAAAACAGGCTTATTTAATGCTTTTGCGCAGGCTAAGCCCTGTTCGTAGTCAAAATAGCCTTCTAAACCATGAGGCAGGTGCAGATAATCGCTGTATTTAGCTTTTTCACAAAGTTCGATACGCTCGCTTTTCCCGCTCGATCCCATAAAAGAAGCCATTTTAATATTATCACGCACAATAGCATTAAGATCAAAGTCATGAGATTGTTGTGGTGGCAGATAGCCTGACAAAGCTTTTAAAGGAGCGCCAAACATTCCGGGAATCATGTAAACGACAAATGAAAAAACGATGATGGCCAGAATTGCCCGAGGTACACCGAGGTATGGAAGGTCGCTGTCGTGCGATAATTTTAATTTTCCCAGGAGGTAAAAACCCATCAGGGCAAAAATTACGATCCAGAACGCCAGGTAAATTTCGCGGTCGAGTATGCCCCAATGATAGGTTTGGTCGGCAATACTGAGGAATTTTAATCCTAACGCCAATTCAAGGAAACCTAAAACAACTTTAACCGAATTCAGCCAGCCGCCTGATTTTGGCAGGTTACTCAACCATGATGGAAAAAAGGCAAAAAGCGTAAATGGCAGTGCAAAAGCCAGCGAAAAACCAAGCATCCCGATGATTGGCTCCAAAACCTGTCCGCCAGCCGATTTTACCAGGATTGCACCTACGATTGGACCAGTGCATGAAAAGGAAACCAAAACCAGCGTAAAAGCCATGAAAAATGAACCTGAGAAACCGCCCTTGTCTGCTTGTTGATCAGTTTTATTAATCATCCAGCTTGGCAAGGTAATTTCGAACATCCCGAGGAAAGAAGCGGCGAAAACAACAAAAATTAAAAAGAACAACACATTTGGCAACCAATGGGTGCTGAGCCAGTTAGCAAAATTTACGCCCAAAGTAAGCGCTACTACAGTTCCGATAACGGTGTAAATGGCAATAATCGAAAAGCCGTAAACCAGGGCCTGGAATTTTGCCTTGGCTTTGTTTTCGCTGTTATGCATAAAAAAGGTCACCGTCATCGGGATCATCGGGAATACACAAGGAGTAACAATGGCAAGCAAGCCTCCAAGGAAAGCAATAAAAAACAATGACCATAAACCCGAATAGTCAGTAGCGGTTGAAGCGGTCCCGCTGTCGGTTTTTACTTCCTGAACATTTCCGGAAGCCGCTGGTTGATTAAATTCGAATGAAAAATCAACCTCAGTCGGGGGAGTGCATATTCCGTTGTTACAGGCCATAAATTCTACAATTCCACTGATCTTTAACGGTTGATCATCGTTTAGGATAATTTTTTGTGTAAACTGAGCTTGATTACTAAAATACTTAACCAATAAATTATCAAAAAGGGGCTCGCGCTCCGATTCGGGGTCGGGTTCATTAAAAGTTACCCTGTAGCTTGTCGAACCCGCTTCGACATAATCTTTAACCTCCTCGATTTTTACTTTTTCATCTGCAAACGAAAAGCCTTTTAGATTGTGAAAAATAATAGATGTTTTTCGTGGTCCCCCGGCTGGACCTCCATCCGGTGTGTTTTGGGAATAAAGATGCCAGCCTTTGTCGATGGCGGCACTAAAGATTAAGCTTGCTTCGTCCTTACCGGTCATTTCACTTTTAAACGACCACTTTACAGGCTCAAATACCTGTGACGAACTACCCTGAGCAGCATTAAAATTAAACGAAAATTCAACTTCTGCAGGCGGAAGGCATTTTTCGTTATCGCAACACATGTAATAAATGTAGCCGGTAATTTTTAGCGGTTTATCGGTGTTTAGCTTTATTTTTTGGGAAAACTCTGTATTGTGGCTGAAATACTTCACCAGCATGTTGTTGAAGTTTGGGTCGCGCTCGGTTTCAGGCTTGGGTTCAATAAAGGATACACTGTAATTTACGGTATCAGGCCCTTCATAAGCTTCAACTTTTTCGATTTTAACATTTTCACCATTAAATGAAAAGCCGTTAAGATTATGAAAAATAAAGGCTGTTTTAACAGGCCCGCCATCTTCCATAAATTGTGAATACAGATGCCATCCCGGGTCAACCGTGGCTTTGAAGAACAGCGTTGCTTCATCTTTTCCGGTCATTTCACTTTTAAACGACCATTTAACCGGCTCTAAAACCTGTGAAAAGCCACCAAAAGCCACCAAAAGCAGAAAACACAGGATGAGATGCTTTCTTATGTTGAAAAATTGTACCGAAGTTAAATGTTTCATATAGTTTCAGTTAGAGAATTGCATCTAAAAACGAATATTTAAAATGAATCTTATAATTTGAAAGTAAAACTTTTTTACCTGAAATAAACATTGTTTTTGAAGGAAAAAACCTGTGCGAAAGTAATATTTTTGGAATTCTAAAACTTGAATCGATTCACCCTATTACCCCTGAATTTTCATGTTCACCTTAAAAAGGCGTGATAATCAAGATCGTTTTGGTTTTTTCGGTAATTTTAAATTTGTCGCTAATTCGATGACCGATTATCCAGACAATTTCATTTCCCGAGACAAGTAACCAGGCATTTTGTTTTTCCGATGTCGAAAACTTCTGGTTGATAAAAAAGTCGGATAACAATTTTTTGACCTTCATTCCCAAAGGGTTAAAAGCATCACCATGTTTCCATTTCCTGATTTTTAAAGGAAATTGCAGTTTCTCATAATCGAGTTGAGCAAGATCAGGGTTATTTTGGATTAGAAAACCTGCTTTATCTTTAATTATCTCAAAGGAAAGATTAATAGGATAATTTAACGAAGATTCGGTTTCGGGGATGAAAAATTCCTGTTCATTTTCATTTTCCATCGCAGTTAAGGGGGTTATCACCAATTCATCCCGTTCGCCCCGAAGGCAGTGTGTTGTCGAAAAAAAGCTTTTTCCTGCAATTCGTTCCAAAGCTTCACAAATATCCTCAACGGTCGAAAAATTAAAATGAAAAGGTTTGAGAATTTCGAACAGATAAACAGGCAACGGATCGAGTAACCGAAGCTTTTTCAGCTCAATTTTGATAATAAAATCTTGTTTTTCCAGGAGGGTTTCCGACTTCTTTTTGATTTCCTGGTTTAAGATTTTTTCGGCACCAGCCAGATTTTTTAAAGTTGTTACAAATCCTTTCCTGAAATCGGGATAAGTGCCTTCCAGAGCTGGAATCACCTGATGTCTGATCCGGTTTCTGAGGTATTTGTCACTGTCATTTGAGCTGTCGTTCCGAAATAAAATGCCATTATTCGCAGCAAATTCCTCAATTTCGTTGCGGCTTGCAAAAAGCAGTGGCCTGATACACTTTCCGTTTTTCGGCAAAATCCCTCTTAATCCTGAAATACCGGTTCCCCTGAAAAGGTTAATAAAAAATGTTTCGGTTTGATCATCAAACTGGTGCGCTGTGGCAAAGTAATCGTAGTTTTTTTCTGAAACAATCTGTTTAAACCATTCATATCTGAGTTCGCGGGCAGCAACCTGGATTGATTGTTTTTTGCGCAAGGCTGTTTCACGGGTATTAAAGTCTTTTTCGAAATATTCGACCCCCAGGTTCAAGGCCATTTTTTTAACAAATGCAGCATCTTCGTCACTTTCAGCGCCCCGAAGCTTAAAGTTACAATGAGCAATTCCAAAAATAAATTTTGCTTTGCTGAAAAGTGAAACCATCACCATCGAATCGACACCCCCGCTTATTGCGAGCAAAATTTTTTGGTTTGGTAAGAATAGTTTTTGATTATCAATATTATTCAGAAAATGGTCAAGATTCATAATGCAAAATTAGCGTTTTAACCACCTCCAGATCAATATCCGGATAATTTTAAGTCTGGTGATTTTAGCGGTTTCTAAAAGTTCTATTTCCAAAGTGTGATTTGGCAGATATTTTAGTCAGGAAAAATACCTCCAATCGATAAAAGGATCATTTTTAAGGCATTTATTCATGAAAATAGCTGTGATTTGATGGCTAAAACTGCCCAAAATGAGTCTAATTATTTAAACCCAGAATAAATTGCGAAAATTTCAAAAATAGCTCAAAATGCGTACGTTCGAGAAAAGCATACGTTCCTTCAAGAAAAGCATACGTTCCTTCAAGATATCGTTAAATGCACGATTTCGACATATATCTTCCAACTACCTTAGTACTTGCATTCCAGGTTTTTTTGACATATTTTAGCTGCAGAATTTAAAAACAAAATTTTTAGCATACGTTCTTTCAATTTATTTAGACGTTGAATCATTTATCGCATTTATCATCCTTGTTGATCAGGCAGAATTCATCATAAGGTCCCCACCTTTCCCCAAATCATTAATGATTCAATGAATGAAGTTGTTTTCTTGACTTCCCCCAAGTTTTAAAAGTGTGCAACTTCTGTTTACCCTGAAAATTAAGACCTTCCTGACTCCCTGTCTGGAAGGTCTTTTTTTTTGAAATTTCCGGAATTGGCCTGTTTGGCATTATCAATCTTCCGGGCACTAGATTCGTTTAGGTACGAACCCTGTTTTTTTACAGTTTATTGTAAATAAAAAAGCCCTGAAAGTTTGAATTTCAAGGCTTTATATAAATACTGGTACCCGAGGCCGGAATCGAACCGGCACGAACATAAGTTCATTGGTTTTTGAGACCAACGCGTCTACCAATTCCGCCACTCGGGCGGGTAACCAAAACAAAGGACTTATTTTGAAGGCGCAAAGGTATTTAAATTTCAATTCAAAATCCAAAGCCACATTAAAAAATTGCTACACTCAAATAAAAATGTAATTTTGCGCCGTGGAAAAATCAACGCTAAAATCATCATAATATGGCTTCAAGTGTAAATATTTTTTCAGGTGAAAAAACAAGGTATCTGGCCGATAAAATTGCCGCCAGCTATGGTAAAGAGCTTGGAAAGGTAACAGTTTCGCACTTTAAAGATGGTGAATATCAGCCATGTTTTGAAGAAACTATTCGCGGTAACGATGTTTTTTTAATCCAATCTACTTTTCCTCCAGCCGACAATTTATTTGAACTTTTATTGCTGATTGATGCAGCAAAAAGAGCGTCTGCAAAAAGAGTTGTAGCGCTTATTCCATATTTTGGATTTGCCAGGCAGGATCGTAAGGACAGACCACGCGTTTCGATCGGAGCTAAACTCATTACCAACTTGCTTGTTGCCGCCGGCGTTGACCGGATTATTACGATGGATCTTCATTCTGATCAAATCCAGGGTTTTGTGGATATTCCTGTTGATCACATGTACGCCTCCTCGATTTTTGTTCCGCATCTGCAAAAAATGCAACTGCCCAATCTTACCATGGCATCACCTGATACAGGTGGGACAAAGCGGGCTGCTGCCTATGCAAAATTCCTCAATACCGATCTGGTTATCTGTTTTAAACAACGAAGCCGGGCCAACCAGATCGAATCGATCAGAGTTATCGGCGATGTTGAAGGTAAAGATGTGGTTTTGGTTGACGATATTATCGATACCGGAGGCACAATAACAAAAAGTGCCAACCTGATGATGAAACAGGGCGCCAATTCGGTGAGGGCAATTTGTACACATCCCGTTTTTTCGTTCGATGCTGTTAAAAAGATTGAGGATTCGGCGCTTACTGAAGTGCTTGTCACTGATACAATTCCACGTGTTGCATCCGATAAAATAACCATATTGTCCACTGCAGACATTTTTGCTGATGTTATCCGGAGGGTTCATAAAAACAAATCCATCAGCACTCATTTCGATTTTTTAACCATTCAATAAATAGTTTTATTTTTTATTCATTAATTTTTATTTTTTATCATGAAAGCATTAACTATTAGCGGTTCTCTGAGAGAGAACGTAGGGAAAAAGGATGCTAAAATGCATCGTAAGGAAGCGAAAGTTCCATGCGTGCTTTACGGCGGAAAAGACCAGGTTCATTTTGTAGCTACCGAAAAAGACTTTAAAAAACTCATTTTTACACCTGAGATTTTTATTGTCAATCTTAAAATCAGCGGTAAGGAATACAATGCAATTTTACAGGACATTCAGTATCATCCTGTGACTGACAGTATTCTTCACATCGATTTTATGGAAATTTTCGATGACAAGCCAGTGATTATTTCTGTTCCGGTTAACTTTACAGGTGTTGCACCTGGTGTTTTAAAAGGCGGTAAATTGATCAGGAAAATCAGAAAACTCAAAATTAAAGCATTGCCTCAATATTTACCCGATGATATCCAGGTTGATATTTCGGAACTGAATATTGCCGGAACGATTAAAGTTGGAGATTTGGTAAGAGAAAACATTCAGTTTCTCGATCCTTTATCTTCAGTAGTTGTAACTATCGTTTCAACCAGAGGTGTTGACGATGATGCTGCTGCTGATGGGAAACCTGCTGCCGGCGGAGCCAAAGCCAAAGCCAAGAAATAGTATAATAATTCTTAGGTACTAAAAAGGTATGAAGCACGTCATGTGACTTTATACCTTTTCTTTTTTAATCAAAAAAACTCAATCCATTGAAATACCTGATAGCAGGCCTCGGAAATGTGGGCAGCGAATATGAAAACACACGGCATAACATCGGTTTTGCCGTGCTCGATGCGCTTGCCGGCGATCTCAAAACAAACTTTGAGATTGGCCGCCATGCATTTATTGCTAATGCAAAATTGAAAGGCCGTCAGCTGTTGCTGATAAAACCTACCACATTTATGAATCTCAGCGGAAAAGCTGTAAAATACTGGTTGGATAAGGAAGACATCCCCATCGAAAACCTGCTGGTGGTTTTTGACGATCTTGATCTTGACCTTGGCGCACTCCGGATGCGCCCCAAAGGTAGCGGTGGCACCCATAATGGGATAAATCATATTATCGAAACCCTCGGAACCAATGAATTTGCGAGGTTAAGAGCCGGAATTGGAAAAGATTTTGCCCGCGGTTTTCAGGTGGAATATGTGCTTGGAAAATGGACAAAAAACGAAGAAAAAGTTTTAATCGAAAAAATTCCACTTGCTGTCGAAATGGTTAAAAACTTTGTGCTGAGCGGACCGCAAAACACCATGAACCAGTTTAACAGGAAGTAAAAAGCAAAGATCAAATCACAGTCTTCAAAATCCAAAAAAAAACCGGCAATTTTCATCATCGAAAATTGCCGGTTTTTTTTGATTATTTTTAAAAACTATCTGTTTTCTTTAATGCGTTTTGTGATGATTCCTGAAATCGCCTCAATCCCAATCCTGTCCTGCGACATGGTGTCGCGTTCGCGGATAGTAACCATGTTATCTTCCAGGGTTTGATGATCGATGGTGATGCAATAGGCTGTTCCGATGGCATCCTGCCGGCGGTAACGACGACCGATAGCATCCTTTTCGTCGTACTGGCACATAAAATCAAGTTTGAGGGTATCAAATATTTCGCGTGCTTTTTCGGGAAGACCATCCTTTTTAATTAATGGCAACACTGCTGCTTTGATAGGAGCAAGCACAGGTGGTATTTTCATCACTACCCGCTCCGATCCATCGGTAAGGATTTCCTCGGTAAAAGCGTTGCTTAAAACCGCCAGGAAAGTGCGATCGAGGCCTATAGAAGTTTCGATGACAAACGGAACGTAACTTTCGTTAAGCTCAGGATCGAAATATTGCATTTTCTTGCCTGAGAATTTCTGATGTGAGCTTAAATCGAAGTCGGTTCTCGAATGAATGCCTTCAAGTTCTTTAAAGCCAAACGGGAATTCAAATTCAATATCAGCGGCAGCATTGGCATAATGTGCCAGTTTTTCGTGATCGTGGAAGCGATATTTTTCGGCTGGTATTCCCAACGAAAGGTGCCAGTTGATGCGTTGCTGCTTCCAGTATTCGTACCAGGTTTTTTCTTCACCGGGACGAACAAAAAACTGCATCTCCATCTGTTCGAACTCACGCATCCTGAAAATAAACTGGCGCGCAACAATTTCATTTCTGAAGGCTTTACCAATTTGTGCGATCCCGAAAGGAATTTTCATCCTGCCACTTTTCTGGATGTTGAGAAAGTTTACGAAGATTCCTTGCGCAGTTTCAGGTCGCAGATAAATGATGTTAGCGCCATCGGCTGTTGATCCCATGCTTGTCGAAAACATCAGGTTGAACTGCCGCACATCTGTCCAGTTGCGGGAACCTGATATCGGGCATACGATTTCTAGATCCTCGATGAGTTGCTTAACTCCTGTGAGGTCGTTTTGTTCCAATGCCGGATACAGCCGTTGCTTAATTTCTTCGATTTGTTTGAAATACTCAACAACACGCGGATTTGTCGTTATAAACTGTTGTTTGTCGAAGGTGTCGCCAAATCGTTTAGCTGCTTTTTCGACTTCCTTTTCGATCTTGGCTTCGATTTTGGCCATATGGTCCTCAACAAGAACATCGGCGCGATAGCGCTTCTTTGAATCCTTGTTATCAATCAAAGGATCGTTAAAAGCATCCACGTGCCCGGAAGCCTTCCAGATGGTTGGGTGCATAAAAATTGCCGAATCAACGCCAACAATGTTTTCGTGATGCTGCACCATAGCCCTCCACCAGTAGTTTTTGATGTTGTTTTTGAGTTCAACACCATACTGTCCGTAATCATAAACGGCGCTGAGGCCATCGTAAATTTCACTCGACGGAAAAACAAACCCATACTCTCTGGCATGGGAAATTAATTTTTTAAAAAGATCTTCATTATTTGCCATGCTGCAAAAGTAAAATAAAATTTTAAGGTCAATTATCCTGAACAGGAATGAATGAAAAAAAGTGTTAAAATATAAAAATTTGGAGTGCCAATGGAAGGTTGATGTTAAACAATAAATTGAAACACTCCATGATTCCGTTACCGCCAGGATGATATTTCGGCTAACGCCTCAAAAATCCATTATTCCATTTCCGTTGAAGCGGGATTTCGGCTACCGCCTCAACATTCCACCATTCCACTATTCCACCTTTTCACTACTCCATCATTCCATCATTCCATTCTTCCATTCTTCCACAATACCCATCGTCAATAGCCCATCTTTCTGTTAATTTGTGAAGAAGTCTAGGATGTTCCCCATCTGGTTGCTGTCGGCAGCATAAAGCTCGGTGTACCGGCACCTGGTGCAGGTAAGTGTCGAAAATTTCTTGTTCTGGATATTAAAGAGCTTGGTCAAAAAGCTACCAGTAGTGCGGATTTCGCCCACTTCGTATTGTTTGTTGCCACATTTTGGGCAGATGTATTTTGTTTTTTCCATAATGATTTTTTTATAATAATAGATTTTTTGAATGAAATGACGATTTTTTCAAAAAAGCATTACATTTGCACCCCAAAACAGTTGGGGCGTTAGCTCAGTTGGCTAGAGCGTTAGACTGGCAGTCTAAAGGTCATGGGTTCGATTCCCATACGCTCCACTTCTTAACATAAGACAGTCTTTTTCGAAGGCTGTCTTTTTTATTTTACATCACCAAAGCACTGTAATACTGGAATTCTAAAATTTCTGTATTTACTCCGGAAACGATAAAATATCAGGAAAAAACAAAAAAAATGTACTTACTGTGCTTTTTTAAGACAGGCCATAATCCTGATTCCTGAAAAGTTACAGGCTGATACTTTTCACAATTTGTTTCATGACTTCAGGATACCTGATTCGCTCATCTTTGAGCAGGTTATAGTTGATGTAGATAATTTCCTTCTCGTCAGCATACCAGAAATGGTGCTGCTCCATCAGCAACATAAAATTGTTTTGAGCAGTCTTAAAGGTTTTTCCACCAATGACGAAATCCACAGCCGGATAGTTTTTGACGTCGATTGCCCTGTTCATCATGGCATTTCTTTCGATAACCTGATTTGTTGATAATACGGCTGTGTTTGGTGTCCGGATAAGCATGACTACTTCTGATTTTCCCCGTTGATCCTCGATCATCAGCACAAGTTTATTATCGTTGATAACTTTGCTGTCGAAAATGCCATCGTATTTTTCGGTTCTGTAGGTCCAGTTGGCAGGATAATCCAGATTAAATTCCGGAGTCATGCAATTCAGTTTCTGCCATTTGTCCACTTCGACAGGTTTATAATAATCCTCCATCACTTTCATAATCCAGATTTGCGCTTCATTGTTAGTGTTGAAGGTGTCTCTTTTGTAAGCATTGTAAAAATCGGCTAAGAAATACGTTGTTGGATTATCCTCTTCAACTCCGCTGAAATAGCAGGAATTGGGTTGGATTGCACCGATTAATTCATTGTTTTTGAGAAAATTGTAGTTAAAATAACCTGGCGCATAATTACAGGGGACCGAATCGACCGTTACGCCCTGAGGTAGTTGCTGTCCAAAAGTAAAAGTGCCTGCTGCCAGCATAAACAGTAGTATTTTGATTTTCATTGGTTATTGTTTTACAATTTCCACCCGGCGGTTCAGTTTCCGGCCATCCTCGGTATTGTTGGTAGTTACGGGGCAAAGTGGACCAACGCCTTCTGACATTAACCTTAAAGCAGCAATCTTGCTGGTATTTATCAGATAATTTTTGATGCTTTCGGCACGATCTTTCGAAAGTGTCAGGTTGCCGGCGTAAGTTCCGGTATTGTCGGTATGTCCAACAACAATGATTTTAACGGCGGGATTGGCAGTGAGGTAATCCGTAATTTGTTTGAGTGCCTCTGCCGACTCTGGTTTAATGTCTGATTTACCGACATCAAATAAAATTCCATAAATCGCAGCTTTACCGTCCCTTTCGATAGCTTCGTCCAGATTTATCACAATATTTTGCTCCATCGCGGCAACCTCCAGAACCTCGATCCGATAACTTCCTGCATCAGTCGAATTTTCGGCTGTATGTACCTGGATGTAAACTTCTTTCCCGTTGATGCTGGCAGAATACATCGTTTTCTTGTTGTCTAAAGCTGTACCCTTGATTTTTATAACAGCATTATAATAATTCTGGTTTATCTGTGCACTGCTGAATTTTTTGGTTTCGCCCTCATTTTTCCGATACCAAACATCATAATATTTCCCACCCTTGTTAATTTTATTGGGTTTACCATCAACCCAATAAACAAACTCGGCATCGTTGAAATCACTGTTTTTGCAGTCGCTGATATAAAATCCAGGCATACGGTTGAGGTAGGTAGGCTCAGCGTTGGGGCAACGAGGTGTGTCTTGGGCAAATCCTGCCAGGCTGAAGGAAATCATGAAAATTACAAATAGCATTGTAATCGAAAAGTTGGTGTTTATGAAGTTTTTCATAAGTGAATTATTTGTTTAAAATTTAGAATATTCAGCATTTTGAAGGCAAATTAACAAAGAGTGTTTCGATTTGGTTCAATAATTATTCAAATTCCTTTTTCAAAACTTTTATCGTTTGCCCATAAAATATTGCCGGTTTCTGATTCAATCCAGGAATTAATGTCACACAAACCGGCAAAGTCTCAAATTTCATACTTTTACCCGCAAATCGACCATGTGAAATTTATCGTCACAGCAATGAAAACAGAGGATTTATTCAGGAAAATAAAAACCATCAAACCCAGCTATAAATGGCTGTTGGTGTTTTTCCTGGCTGTCGCACTGTTTTTCTGGCTTTCTTTACCAAAACCTTTATTCCACGACCCAACAAGCACGGTTGTTTTTGATAGTCACGGCCAGCTTCTGGGGGCGCGCATCACAACCGACGGGCAATGGCGGTTCAAGGCCACCGGGCAGGTTCCCGAAAAATTCGCCAAATGCATCGTCAGGTTTGAAGACCGCTATTTTTATTGGCATCCTGGCATCAATCTGTTTTCAATTTTCAGGGCATTGAAGCAGAATATCAGCGAAGGAAGGGTCGTAAGTGGTGGCTCGACGCTCACCATGCAAACGATCCGCTTATCGCGGAAAGGCAAAGACCGCAGCATTTTTGAGAAAATTATCGAGATGTGGCTGGCTTTGCGCCTCGAACTGACCCATTCAAAACAGGAAATCCTATCGCTTTATGCAGCTCACGCTCCCTTTGGCGGAAATGTGGTGGGTATTGATGCGGCTGCATGGCGCTATTTTGGCCGCAGTGCCGAAAACCTGAGCTGGGCAGAAGCCGCAACGCTCGCCGTATTGCCTAATTCACCGGCACTCATCCATCCCGGACGCAACCGTGCAAGCCTTGAAAAAAAACGAAACAGGCTTTTGAAAGCATTATCCCGCGAGGGAATCATTGATGAGATGAGTTGCGAATTGGCCATGGAAGAAACTTTGCCCATACAGCCGCTACCTTTGCCCGGTGAAGCGTTACACCTGGTTAACCGCATGTCAGCGCTAAATCCCGGCGCAGTTGTTACAACCAATATCGAAGGGAATTTGCAGGCAAAAATCAATGAAACGGTTGCACGACATTCGCAGTCGTTGCAGGCTAACGGAATTTTTAATGCGGCTGTTCTGGTGCTCGAAGTAAAAACCGGCAATGTGCTGGCCTATATCGGAAATACCAGTGGCGACGGAAATGGTCAACACGGCAACGATGTCGATGTTATTACGAGTCCACGGAGCAGCGGCAGTATACTTAAACCTTTTCTTTACGCGGCCATGCTTGATGAGGGCGAATTACTCCCGGGAACGCTTGTTGCGGATATTCCCACCTCCATCAACAGTTATACGCCTAAAAACTTTGCTGTTTCTTACGATGGGGCCGTCCATGCTGATGAGGCGCTGATCCGTTCGCTCAATGTGCCGTCGGTGCGTTTGCTTAGTAGTTTTGGGTTAGATAGGTTTTATCTGAAATTAAAAGAAGCAGGTTTTAGTACGATCGTTTTCCACGCCGATCATTACGGGCTTTCGCTCATTTTGGGCGGAGCAGAGGTTTCGCTCTGGGATTTGTGCAAGGTTTACCGCGGTTTCGCCAACACTTTGGTTTCATATTCCGAAAATTTCGCTGCTTATCCAGTCACACAATTTCCATCGCCGGTTTTGATAAAAGATCAGAAAAGTAAAGATGGCAAGCCTGGAAAGATTTTCAGCGTAGCGGCCATTTATTGCACGCTGGAGGCGATGAAAGAAGTCCGGCGCCCGGAAGGCGAGGCAGGATGGGAATCGTTTTTGTCGGCAAGCCCGGTGGCTTATAAAACGGGGACGAGCTTTGGTTTCAGGGATGCGTGGGCTGTGGGAGTTACCAGAGATTATGTGGTTGGAGTCTGGGTTGGCAATGCCGATGGCGAAGGCCGTCCGGGACTTACAGGTATTTCGGCTGCGGCACCCATCATGTTTGAAGTTTTTAATGAGCTTCCTCCAAAATCCTGGTTTGAGCCGCCCTGGGACGAGTTGGTAAAAATTCCTGTTTGCCGTCAGAGCGGGATGCGGCCATCGGTAAACTGCCCCGAAACCGATAGTATTCTTGTTCCTGCCGCAGGTCTCGAAACGGCGGGTTGCTCCTATCACATCTTAACCCATCTTGATGAGAGCGAACAGTACCGCGTAAATGCCGGTTGTTATCCTTCATCGAAAATTGTAACAAAACCCTGGTTTGTCCTGCCACCGGCGATGGAGTGGTTTTACCGCTCGAAAAATCCTTTTTATAAAAGTCTTCCACCCTGGCTTCCGGGCTGCAATATTCCCGGCGAAAATCCCATGCAGCTCATCTGGCCGAACCAGGACACGCGGATTTATGTGCCGAAAGAATTGAGTGGCAGCCTTGGACAGGTGGTTTTTGAAGCGGCGCATTCGATTCCCGGACAAACCATTTTCTGGTATGTGGATGAGGATTTTATGGGAACAACCACAAATGCGCACAAAATGGGACTCCAGCCTCCTTTGGGAAAACATTTGCTGGTGCTGATGGACGAAAACGGGAATATGCTGAGGAAGAATTTTGAGATTGTGGGAAAATAAGCAGAATCAGGAAACAGGAGTAACTTGCCGGTGGTGAGATGTGAGGCGGCAAAAGGTAAACCGTATTCATGAGTCTAGTCTAAAAACTGTTTGGTTTTGGGCTAAAGCCCAGTAAGTACTTGATTATCAATTGCCACGACCTTAAGGTCGTGGCAATTAATGTGCATGATATTTAGGGATTTAGCCACATTAATAAAATTTAAATCACCTTTTTAGACTGATCTCATTCATAAAATTTTCACATAGTATTGATCAACCAGAAAAAAAGCTGTTTCAGATGCGGTGACCTGAAACAGCTTTTCGATGGTGAAGCTGTTTTGCAGCTTTAATTACGATTATCTGACTATCAGCTTCTGGGTGTCGATGCCCTGATTTGTTGCAAATTTTACTGTGTAAACGCCGGCTGGTAAATTCCCGATATTTATGGTTTGATCACCACTGAATTCGTTTACAGTCAAAACCCGCTGTCCGGTCTGGTTGAGGATTTCAACCGTTGTGACCGGGTTTCCGGTGATGGTAAGATGGTCGGTGGCAGGATTCGGATAAATCCGGTTGATGGTTTTATCAGGATTGCTGATGCCGGTTACATTTTCGGTTGTGGATGGCTCCAGATAAAACGTGTAGCCCTTGTTTGCACCTGCCACAACAGGAAGGTTTGTTACAGTTTTGGGTTGATAACCTTCGGCGATGCAGGTAACGTCATGATTTCCGGCGGTTAGCAACATCGAATAATAGGCGCCAAAAGGAGTCATGATGGTCAGCGTTCCATTGTCGGCACCAGCGGTGGTGATAACCGCTTCGCTGATGGTAAAATTTGTAACTGCATCACGAACGAAACCATGGATTTTTCCCAAAGTTCCATCAACGATAACCTGCACCGGCCCTGCCGGAACCGATTCTTCATTTTCATAAACTGCAGTAACCCAATAGATGTGTGTTCCTGCCTCAACGCCTTCGTCGGAATAATTTGTTGTAACCACTGGTGACAGCGTGACTAACTGGTTGTCGCGGTAAACGTTGTAACCCAATGGCAACCCACTTGCCGGGGCATTCCAGGTCAGCAGCACGGTGGTAAGATCCACCGTAACCACGAGGTTAGCCGGAGGTAAAACGTCATCACCATATTTATAGACGCCGTAACCACGAGTTCCGGCATAAAGCACATCGGTGCTGCTGCCATAAACCAGGTCCCAGATTGCGATGGTTGCAATGCCTGTGTTAAAGGTTTCCCAGGTCTGGCCTTCATCAGCACTGTGGAATACGCCGTTGCCAGCGCCAGCATAAACATCTGTACCTTCCGATCCCAGAACGCTCCATGCCAGGCCGGTAAGTTGCGGACAAGCCGTGTAAGCTCCGCCATCAGCCGATTTATAAATGCCTTTATCTGTCGACAGGTAAACCATTTGGCTGAAACCTCCACCTGCCTGCCTGATCGAAGCATCGGTAAAATAGGCCACACCGGTAAAGCCGGTAGAAGCTGTGTAATTTGCCCCAAGATCGTCAGAAAAATAGGAAGTTGTGGCCATTTGTTCGTAGTTCAGCAAAATCCTGGTATTGCCAGAAGGATTGTTGCACATATTAAAGCGGGGATATAGCGCGAAAGGAAGTCCTGCAGAGACAGTCCAGGTGCTGCCACCATTGGTAGTAAACTTAATTGGGCCCATCGTTCCGCCAACCCACATTTTGTCGGGGTTGGTCCGGTCGATCATGGTTCCGGTGTAAGTGGTTGTTTCCTGATCGAGGATTTGCCAGCTTTCGCCAAAATCGTTACTTACATAAACACCATTGTTGGTGCCGACCAGCATCCGATTCACCTGCCAGTCTTCGTGGTTGGTAGGAGCGAAGGAATAAGCCCACCATCCCTGAAGGCCGTTGGATTTATTTTGCCAGGTTTCGCCCATGTCGGTTGAAACCCAGATGCCGCTGCCTTCGGAGCCTGCCCACAATTCGTGCCTGTCGGCATAATAAACAGTCGTGTGAACGTAAACGTTTGTAAGCCCTTCAACACTTAGCGAGTAAGTTTGGCCATTGCTCCTGGAGATCGATCCCCAGTTACCGAATAACGCGCCTGCATCAGTTGAGCCGGCTGCCTGCCATGTTTTTTCGATGAAGTTGGTTGTCGATAAAGTCCAGGTATCACCATTAGTGGTGCTTTCGTAAATACCGCCGTTATAAACAGGAGCATAAAATTTATTGCCAAATTTAACGACGCCTCTCACAAAGTTACTGGTGGTTTGAACCTGTGACCAGTTTGCGCCGCCGTCGGTCGATTTGAAAATGCCGTTGTCAGAACCCAGCAGAATAAAATTAGCATTGGCAGTGTCGACATACACGCCGTAGCATTGTCCTGAGCCTGTTGGGTTGATGGCAGTCCAGGTTGCTCCGGTTGTGCTGGTAAACAATCCAAATCCTGCGGTTCCCGACATTGCCACGAACATCAGATCAGGGTTGGCTGGTGACGATGCAAAATCTTTCATGAAACCTGTGGTGAGGTTGGAAACTAAAAAATTTACGCCTCCGTCAATCGAATACTTAACCCCCAGATTGGAGGCGATACCGGCGACGATAACATCAGGATTGGCATGTTGCACACCAAGGCTAATAATGGTTGTGCTTGGAAAAGCGATTTGTAACCAGGTTGCACCACCGTCGGTCGATTTGTAAAT